>JAJYBA010000015.1 GCA_021779235.1 Bacillota bacterium | reverse complement strand
CATAGATACTATTCCTGTCCTCTTAACTAATGCTCCCAGAAGTACCATGTTAGCAATTTGTTTGCTTCCAATTTCAGCTGCTTCTGTTTGAGCTGGAATGCATATTACTTCGATATCATCTCTGCTAGGCATTCTGTCTACAAGGTCAGAATCCATTATTAATAATCCACCTTTAACTAAGCTATCTTCAAACTTATCAAGAGAAGGTCTATTCATAACTACTAATGTGTTTGGATTGTTAATTATTGGTGAACCAACTGGTTCATCAGAAAGTATAACTGAACAATTAGCAGTACCTCCACGCATTTCTGGTCCATAAGATGGTAGCCATGAAACATTCATGTCAGCATCCATGCCTGCATATGCTAAAAATTTTCCCATGGAGAGTGTACCTTGACCACCAAATCCTGCAAATATAATTTCTTGTGCTGCCATTTTATTTTACCTCCGCAGTTGTGTCTTTTTTAACCCCTGGAGTATAAAATGGTATCATATTATCTCTAAGCCATACCATTGACTCATCAGGTGATAATCCCCAGTTAGTTGGGCATATTGATAATACTTCTACTAATGAGAAACCTTTTCCATCAATTGCATTTTGAAAAGCTTTTTTAATTGCTTTTTTAGCTTTCATAACATTAGGAACAGTATCTGCTGATACTCTTTCTACATAACAAGCACCTTCTAAAGTTGCTATCATTTCTGATACTCTAATAGGATGTCCTTGAACTTTTACATCTCTTCCATATGGTGAAGTCTCTGTTACTTGACCTGGAAGTGTAGTTGGTGCCATTTGACCACCTGTCATACCGTAAATACAGTTATTTACGAAGATAGTAACCATGTTTTCACCACGTGTGGCAGCATGAACTATTTCAGCTGTACCTATTGCTGCAAGATCTCCATCTCCCTGATATGTAAATACTACAGAATCAGGTTTAACTCTTTTTATTCCTGTAGCAACTGCAGGTGCTCTTCCATGTGCCGCTTGGAACATATCACAGGCAAAATAGTCATAGGCTAAAACTGAACATCCAACTGGTGCTACACCTATTGTTTTATCTATTATATCTAACTCTTCAAGTACTTCTCCTACTAATCTATGAATTAATCCATGAGAACATCCTGGACAATAATGCGTAGGAACATCTAATAATGCTTTTGTTGGTTCAAATACTATTGCCATTATTTTCTACCCCCTACTACTTCTTTAACTTTATTTAATATATCTTCAGGATGAGGAACCATTCCACCTGTTCTTCCGTAGAAGTGTACTGGTTGTCTTCCTTCAACTGAAAGTCTAACATCTTCAATCATTTGTCCACAACTCATTTCTACTGACATGTATCCATGTTTTGTGTTACCAATTGTTTTCTCAAAAGCTTCAGTTGGGAAAGGCCAAAGTGTAATTGGTCTAATTAATCCTAATTTTATGCCTTCTGCTTCTGCCATTTTAACAACGTTTTTGCATATTCTTGATGTAGTTCCGTATGCAACCATTATTAAATCAACTTCTTCATCACATTTGTATAATTCATATCTTGTCTCATTTTTCTTTATTTCAGCATATTTTTCTTGTAATTTTAAGTTATGCTGTTCTAATTTTTCTGATTGAAGGTAAAGTGAATTTATAATATTATGCTTCGCTCTTCCTTTTAGTCCATCAGCTGCCCATGTTTTTTCTGGTAGTGACTTTGGTGCTCTTTCTTTGAATTCTACTGGCTCCATCATTTGTCCAAGCATTCCATCTCCCATTACCATTACAGGAGTTCTGTACATATCTGCAGTATCAAAAGCATCTTGAACTAAGTCAACCATTTCTTGTACTGATGCAGGCGCATATACAGGCATGTTGAAATCACCATGTGATCCGCCTTTTGTTGCTTGGAAGTAGTCTGATTGAGCTGGTTGAATACTACCTAGCCCTGGGCCACCTCTAACTATATTTACAATAACGCATGGAAGCTCTGCTCCTGCTATATAAGATATTCCTTCTGCTTTTAAACTTATTCCTGGTGAACTTGAAGATGTCATACATCTTACTCCTGTACCAGCAGCTCCATACACCATATTTATAGCTGCAATTTCACTTTCTGCTTGCAGAAAAACTCTTTCAATTTTAGGCATTTTTCTTGATAAATATGCGGATATCTCTGTTTGAGGTGTTATTGGATATCCAAAGAAGCCTTGACAGTTAGCTCTAATAGCTGCTTCTCCTATAGCTTCATTACCTTTCATTAACACTTTTTGTCCCATAAGTTCATCCTCCTATTCTTTATTTTTCGACTGTTATTACACAATCAGGACACATTTTTCCACAAGATGTACATCCAATACATTCTTTCATCTTTTCATCTGTTACTGTAGCTGGATGATATCCTTTTATGTTTAATTTATCTGAAAAACTTATGATTTTTTTAGGGCATACAGTTATACAATGTCCACACCCTTTACATCTGTCTTCTCTGAAAATTACTCTTGCCATGTTTAAACCTCCTCAAAATCAGAATTTATAGAATTTAAACGTTTACTACTTAATTTTAACTCTTGCAGTCCAAGCTGTCAATAAAGTTAATTATTTGATTATTTTCTTGCTATCTCCAAGGCGGTAACATATGAATATCAATACCAAATATATTCCCTTGCAATTTTCCATTCACTTTTTCCATTAAATCTTTGCTGCAAACAGTATGTGCATGAGGTATATTTAATTCTTTGGATAGCAGGGCCACTACTTTGTCCCCATCCATTATGTGTTGCGGTGCAGTTTCATAAGACAAATTAGTATTGGAGATTAAATGTGACACCGTGAGTCTTGAAGCTTTTTCTATTGCTTTAATGTATTCCTTGATATCTGTAGAATTTGATGTAAATGGCCTATTAGTATTTATAACAAAGAACATATCATAGGGCTCTTGCTTAAAAAACCTATTATACTGTCCGAGGGCAATTGAACCTGAGTCATCTCCACCCACATCCATCACAACCTCGTAGCTTTTATCATTAAATACAGCTATTATTTCTGCTGGAACTACCATAAGTTCCGCATTAACCAATTCTGGATTTGATGCTATAACTCTTACTCCATATTCCTCTAATTGTTTTCTCACGTCTCTTACACAAAAATAAGGATTTACTATATCTAAATCAACTATTGCAACTTTCTTTCCTTCTTTTGCAAGGTTTATTGCATAATTTATTGCTATTTCTGTCTTTCCACTACCGAAATGACCTGTAAATACCCTAATTCTACTCATTACATCACTCTCTTCCTAAATATCTTTATATAAATTATAAAAGCAATTTATTATGATAGCTTATTATTTATACTCTTTTGCCTGTTCCTCACCACGTAATACTCGGAGTCCGCCTTCAGCTAGAGCTAATAATTCATCTTCACCTGGATAAACTACCACATTTGATATGAATTCAACTCTTTCTTTTATATAATTAACAATAACTTCTCCATAAGCAATTCCACCAGTTAAAATTATTGCATCTACTTTTCCGCATAAAACAGCTGCACATTTACCAATTTCTTTAGCTACTTGATATCCCATAGCTTCAAAAATCACTCTAGCATTTTCATCACCATTTTGTGCCATTTTAAGTGGTTCTCTTGCATCATTTGTATTTAGATAAGCAACGAAGCCACCTTTTCCATTTATCTTTTTCTTCATGTCTTCTAAAGTGTATTTTCCACTAAAGCACATTTTAACTAAATCTCCTACTGGTAATCCCCCAGATCTTTCTGGTGAAAAAGGACCTTCTCCATCTAGTGCATTATTAACATCAATAACCCTTCCTAGCTTATGAGTTCCTACTGAAATTCCTCCACCCATATGTGCAACTATCAAATTAAGTTCTTCATAATTTTTACCAATTTCTTTTGCATATCTTTTAGCTACTGCTTTTTGGTTTAAAGCATGAAAAATACTAACTCTTTCTATTTCTGGCATACCTGATATTCTAGCTACATCTATCATTTCATCTACAACCACTGGGTCAACGATATATGCTGGTATTCCTAAAGATTTTCCGATTTCATTTGCGATTATTCCACCTAAGTTTGAAGCATGTTGCCCCATCACTCCAACTTTTAAATCCTGAAGCATAGCTTCATTTACAGCATAGGTACCACCTTCTATAGGTTTTAAGAGTCCGCCTCTACCTACTATGGCATCCAAAGTATTTATATCAAAGTTCTTTTCTTTAAGTACATTTAATATAACCTCTTTTCTGAAGCTAAACTGTTCAAATATACCTTTAAACTCACCTATTTCTTCTGATGAATGTCTTAAGGTTTCTACTAAAACTTCTTTTTCATCTTCATATACACCTATTTTAGTAGAAGTTGAACCTGGATTAATCATTAACAATTTATATGACATATTGTTCCTCCTTTATGCTGTGAGGCACATTCAAATAAATAACAGGTTGATATATTAGTATATTTTCCACGCTATTTTATTTTCATGCACCAATCAATTAGTAATTTTATTTATTATTCTCTGCAACACTCTTTCAGTTAAGGCAACAGATGCAAATGTAACCTAACAATTAATAGTCTTATTTGTTGTACTCTGCAACTAATGCAGCAAGTGCTATAGAATTTAATTTTGTTTCAGGACTATCTGCTCTAGAAGTTACTATAACCGGAGCAGACGTACCAACTAGTAATCCACCATTCTTAGCTTCAGTAGTATAAGTTAGGCATTTGTACATAGCATTTCCTGCTTCTATATTAGCCATTAAAAGAATGTCGGCCTTACCTGCAACTGGGCCACCTAATTTTTTATGTTTTGCAGCTTCTTCAGATAATGCATTATCCAGGCCTAAAGGTCCATCAATAATACATCCCTTTATCTGTCCTCTATCATTCATTTTAGAAAGCATCGCCGCATCTAGTGTTGCTGGCATACTTGGATTTACTACTTCTACTGCGCAAACTGCTGCAACTTTAGGAAGTTCAATACCGCAAGCTTTTGCTACTGCTACTGAATTGTTTATTATATCTATCTTTTCTTTTAATTCTGGATACATATTAAAGGCAGCATCTGTTAAGAAAATCAACCTATCATAGCCTGGTATCTCGAATACTGCTACGTGAGACATTTGCTTTCCAGTCCTAAGGCCTACTTCTTTATTTAATACAGCTCTTAAGAAAGTAGCTGTATCTACGAGCCCCTTCATCATCATATCAGCTCTTCCAGATGATACGAGCTCAACAGCAGTTAATGATGCTTTGTTAACGTTTTCTTCATTTATAATTTCAAACTCTTCTATATTCATTCCTATTTTACTGGCAATAGTAATTATTTCTTCTTTGTTTCCTACTAGTATCGCATTTGCTATACCGTTTTTCTTAGCATCACGTATAGCCTCAAGTACTGGTTCATCTTGTGCTACAGCTACTGCTACAGTTTTCATTCCTTGTGCCTTTACAGCATTTATTACTTCATTAAAAGTTTTAATCATTGGATTACCCTCCTTCTAGTTTCTAATTTGTTTCTTCTTCGTATATTTTGGCTTTTTCTTCTCCATTTACTATTCTCAGTGCTCCCTGTGCTAAAGCTAACATTTCATCTTCTCCTGGTACCAATTCAATAGGAGCTATAAAGCTCACCATTTCACTTATCCAAGCAGCAATCCTCTTATTATAAACAACTCCACCAGTAAGAATTATAGCATCAACTTTTCCAGAAACTACAGTTGCCATCGCTCCTATTTCTTTAGCAATTTGGTATGCCATAGCTTTGAAAATAAGTTCTGCTTTTGCATCGCCTTCTTCTATCATCTTATCAACAACTCTTCCATCGTTAGTATTTAGATAAGCTACAAGTCCACCTTCACCTGTTAACTTTTTCTTTAACTGTGGAAGAGTATATTTCCCACTAAAAGCCAGTTTTGCTAAATCCCCTACTGGAAGTCCTCCAGTTCTCTCTGGTGAAAAAGGGCCTTCTTCATTGGCATTGTTTGCATCTAAGATTCTTCCATTTTTAACTGGAGACACAGAGATTCCTCCACCAATATGGGCCACTATATAAGTACTGTTTTCAAAGCTCTTATTTAATTTAGTACAAACTCTTCTTGTTACTGCTTTTATATTTAATGCATGGACTAAAGAACGTCTTGGAATCTCTGGCAATCCAGATATTCTTGCCACGTCAACTATTTCATCTACCGCTACAGGATCTACAATTAATGCAGGTAAACCAGCTTTTTTTGCAATTTCATAAGCTATTACTCCGCCTAGGTTGGAAGCATGTTCAGCTTGATACCCTATTTTTAAATCCTCTAACATTTTTGGTGTAATTTTATATGTACCACCTGGCATTGGTCTTAATAATCCACCTCTACCAACTACCGCAATTAAATCTTCAAGAGCTATGTTTTGTTCCTCTAGCCACTCCAAAATCAAAGTAGTTCTCATGTCCTTTTGGTCATAAATTTTCTCAAACTTCTTAATCTCATCAGAGCTATGGGTCAAATTGGATGTAACTACGCAATGTTCATCTTTGAATATTGATAATTTAGTTGATGTAGAACCAGGATTTATTGCTAAAATATATCCTTTTGTACTCATTTAAACATCTCCCCCCTATTTTTCTCAGTAATAAACGACAACTAAGCATTGCCATTTATGCTCATTATGTGTTTTTGTTTTCACTTTCATTTTAACAAATTTCACATATGAAATTCAAGGCTAAAGAAAATTTATTATGCATGTTTCCATTCTTTCATTATTATTTCTGCAACTTTTAATCCATCAACAGCCGCAGAAATTATTCCACCTGCATATCCTGCCCCTTCTCCTGCTGGAAAAAGGCCTTCTAGAGATATACTTTGAAGTTTTTCATTTCTATCAATCCTTACAGGTGCTGACGTTCTTGTTTCAATACCAGTCATAATTGCGTCAATTCTTGCAAACCCATTGATTCTAGTGTCAAATTTAGGCAAAGCCTCTTTTATAGCGTCTGTTGCAAAGTTAGGCAAACACTTAGTAAGGTCTGCAAATTCATAACCCGGTGCATAACTTGGTTTTACACTGCCTATTTTGTTAGTAACGCGATCTTTCAGGAAATCTCCAACTAATTGTACTGGTGCATTATAGTTTGCTCCTCCAAGTTTGTAGGCTAGAGCTTCATAATGCCTTTGAAACTCTATACCAGCTAATGGGCTGTCTGAGGCGAAATCTTTAGGACCTACAGATACCACTATAGCTGAATTAGCATTATCTTTATTCCTCTTAAACTCACTCATACCATTTATCACCAAGCGTCCCTGCTCCGAAGCTGCTGCTACTACTTCTCCCCCTGGACACATACAAAAACTATATACTGACCTGTCTAACTTTTCACTTGTATAAGTAAGCTTGTAGTCTGCACCTTTTAGTCTTGGATGATTAGCATATCTTCCATATTGATTTTCGTTAATCATCTCTTGCGGATGCTCTATCCTGACACCCATTGCAAAAGGCTTACTAGACATAAACACCCCTTTTTTATATAACATTTCATAGGTATCTCGAGAACTGTGTCCTAGGGCTAAGATTAAGTTATCACAAGGAATTTCTTCTCCGTTTACTATGACACTTTTCACCTTTTTATCTTTAATATTTATATCTTCAAGCCTACTATTAAATCTTACTTCTCCACCTAGTTTAATAATAGTTTCTCTAATGTTTTTCACAACTTCTTTTAAGATATCGGTACCTATGTGAGGTTTACCAATATATAATATTTCGTCAGGTGCACCAGCTTTCACGAATTCTTCTAGTACATAGTCACATCTGGTGTCTTTTATTCTTGTTGTTAGTTTTCCATCGGAAAAGGTTCCTGCTCCACCTTCGCCAAATTGCACATTGGATTCTGTATTCAATTCCCCCGTAGCCCAAAACTTATTTATACTTTTTGTCCTATGTTCTACCTTTTCTCCTCTTTCGATAATTAAAGGCTTATATCCTTTTTGCGCCATAAGAAGACCAGCAAACATACCTGCTGGTCCCATTCCTACTATTATAGGTCTATGCTTCATTGCTTTAGTTCCAAATTCAAACTCAGCATCATACCTAACTTCTTCAATTTTAACATCTTTATCATTTGCTCTCGCTACGATTTTTGTTTCGTTGTCCATTTTAATAAGAACAGCATAATTAAACTTAATATTATTTTTTTTTCTAGCGTCTATGGATTCTTTAGCTATTCTAAAAACTTTTATTTCACTTTCGTCTACTCTCATTTTTCTTGCTGCTTTTGTTTTTACAGAATCTATATTTTCGTCTATATCTAGACCTATGTTATTAACCTTAATTGCCATTACTCGTAGTTCCCTCCGTTTGCTTTTTCGTAATAGTTACTAATATTTTATCCGGTTCCTCTGATATTAAATTTACTCCTTCTGGCATAGACACTTTTATGGGAATAGTGTGCTCGCCTTCTTCTAAATTAACTAAATCTACTTCAGCGCTAATTTTTTGTAAATCTAAAGAATTTATAACTGCTTCAGCAGCTGAAATCACTATTGAAACCTTATCTTTCTCAAGTTTTGCTTCATATTTTTCATCTAAATTAATATATTTGATGTCTAAACTTAGATTCTTTTGTGCTACCTTCTCTAGATTAATTTCAATCTTAACCATACCACTATCACTAGAGTTAACTAAACTTAATCCATTAGGAATTAATACCCTTGCATCCATTGTAGTACTCTTGTTTATTTTACTTAAATCAATAGCCTCTGTGTTTAAATTTTCCAACTGATTAAGTGCAGCAGCACTTCCAGTTACATCAAATCGCTCCGGTAGAGTTCTTATACTTGCTAGAGTAAAACCTGGGTTTAAACTTCCTATGGTTTTTACCGTTACCCCGACAGATTTAGTTTTTCTTATAGGAATCTTAACATCTATATGAGACGGATTTACAACAACCTCTTTTATTTCTTTTCCTGCTGCATCTACTGGCTTAAGCTTATAGGTTTTTATAACATCCGATTCCTGACCTTGTATATCCTCTTCTACTAATATTTCTTTTACTATATTTACAAACTTTGACCCGCCTACTACTGTGGCATAATTTTGAGATAACATAGGTGCAGATGCATAAAAGCCTTCTTTTGGCTTTCCACTTACATTTACATTTATAGGTAGTTTAGCTTCAATCAATTCATCCAAGTTTATTTTTATAAAAAGATTATCACTATTTATCACATTTACATTATCGGGACTATTTCTTATTTCTATAGGAATCTTTTGTTCTCCACTTTTTAGGGCGTAGGCACTTAAATCTGCCACTACTTTGAAATCTTCTGCTTTCTTAGCAAGAAGTATGTTAGTATTAGCTCCTTTAATAGTTAGGGATATGCTTAAATCTTGCCCTGGGACTAAAATGAGGTTTGAATGAGTTAATATATCAGTATTTAGAAGTTCTACAGGTATATTTTTAATCTTATATGTAGTCACTGGATTTTCTGTACTTGATATAAAAAGCCATAGTCCAAAGGCAGCTATTACACAGCAAATTTTAATTATAAATTGTTGTTTTCTGTCTTTATCCATGACTTTATTCTCTCCTTTAAAGTTATTTTTTTGCTTTGTCTACTCTTTATTATTTGAACAAGTATTTTCTTAAGCTTATCCCTGTCATAGTTTCTTACCAATCTCCCATTCACTGCTAAAGATATAGTTCCTGTTTCTTCTGATACTATTATTGTTAGAGCATCTGAATTTTCCGTTATTCCTATGGCTGCTCTATGTCTTGTTCCTAGTTTCTTGCTTATTTTATCATTATTTGTTAAAGGCAGAAAACATCCTGCCGCTATTATCCTATCATTTCTAATTATTGTAGCCCCATCATGAAGGGGAGTATTTACTACAAATATATTTTCTAGTAAAGCTGCAGATATTACAGCATCTAAGGTGGTTCCTGTTTTAATTATTTCTCCAACACCGGTTCTTTGTTCTATCACTATTAGTGCTCCTGTTTCACTTTTTGATAAGTTCTCAACAGCATTAACAATTTCAGTTATAACCTTATCCATTATCTCTTCATCTTCTAATATGTGTTTATCCGTAAAAGCTGTCCTTCCGATATGCTCTAAGGCTCTTCTTATTTCTGGTTGAAAGATGATAACAATAGTCAAAACACCAATTGTTATTGTCTTATTTAAAATCCAGTTTAACACTGTCAAATTAAGCAATTGACTTATTGGAATAAGTACGAAAATAAGAACTATTCCTTTCAATAACTGCTCAGCTCTTGTTTCTTTAATTAACATGTAGCTTTTATAAAATATAAATGCCACCACTAATATATCCAAAATTGAAAAAAAACTTATATTTTTGATTGTGCCTAACATTAACTTAAATACCTCCATAAAGCTCACACCCCTTACTTAGACATCTTTGATTTGTTATTTTTTTCAGATGCCGAAACTCCTATTTACAATTATACACCATGCTTTGGTTTATTAGTACATATTATAAGTTAATTTTATTATAACAATTATGCTTATATTTTAAAGTACATTAATTCTTTTAATAGAGCAAAATCATATGTTTTTGCAAATGTTAATTCATCCCCTGAAGTGATGCTCTTCAATTTGTAATTCTTTCAAATTGAAGCGAAGGTGTTTATATAATTTAACTAGAATAATTTCTATATTATGTTAATATAAAAATATAAGACAAATAATAAGGGAGTGAATTTTTTTGAGTGAAAAGAAAGATATTGTAGATACTAATAGCAAAAGAAATATATTTAAAATTATACTTTTTCTATCTATTATCATGACCTCCATAGGTATTTTCTTAGCTAGTTACTATTCATCTATAAATAAAGTATATGATTCTTATGAAACTACCTTGGTAACTAATATTAACAGTATTAACGAAATTAATAAAAATATAGCACAATTTAATAGTAACCAAACTATTGATGTTAATTATGCCAAAGAACAATTACCCAATATTATTAAAGATTTATCCAATTTGAGAGATAATTTAGCAAATTCTCAGCCTAATTCGAGATATAAAAAGGATTATGAAAATCTAAAGTCAGGACTAGATAAAAACCTATTAACATATAGACAAGCACTTGCTATTTTAAATAACCCTTCTGGCAAAGATGTAGAAATATCTATGGAGGCTCTTAAAACTTATAGAAATGACTGCATGGATTTTTATGCTTTAATTGATACTCGTAATATTAAAATAACACTACCAGAGACTACTTTAACCTTTATTGATAATGTGCTTAATTATTGTTATAGTGCCTTAAAGATAAGAAAAGAAACAGATATTAAAGCACAGCAAAATCTAGAATTTATCAGTAAAATTGATAGCCTATCTAGCGATTTTTTAGATATTAAAACTAATTTTTACTCAAATGTAACAAAAGTAAGAAAAAAAGAAATGTCCTATGATGACCTTTTGTCACTAGTGGAGGATAATTTTACAAAGTTAAGCGAAGTTCAAACTAACTTTAAAAATCTATCTATACCACCTTCTGCTATTCCTACTTATGAATCTTTGAAAACTTTATTAGATATATATGAAGATTATTTAAGGGATTTTAAACTTGCTTTGACAAGTGAAAAAGTTCAGGTCTTAAGTGCAGTTGTAGATTCATCCGCACTGGACGCCCTATATACTTCTTCTAATGTAAAATTTGCTGAAGTAGAGAACTCGTACAGTGATTTTAATAAAGTCTACATTGGACTGAAAAATAAATAAGCATATATTATTACATCTACATTCCTTTTAGGTATACTATAAGAAATCAATGTATTATTTTTCCCCTCTAGGGCACACTATCATTAGCCTAAGTAAAAAAAACGCGGAGGAACCAAGCATTTGGGGTGAATCACTAATAGTGTAGGTTAAACCTTTTCCGAACCCGTCAGCTAACTCCGTAGGCAAAAGGAGAGGATAGTATGAAAAAATATTCTTTTTTAGCTTGTATGCTAACATTACTCTTAGTATTCCCTAGTTTAAGAGTAAATGGAGAACATTTATATTCACTTGGCTCAGAAGTTAAAGACTTATATAATGAGCAAATAGAAGCAGTAGCGGTGTTTAATCAGTCAAATGACTCACTTTATGTTACTGATGAGGATGTTTATTTAATGGCTCAAGTTGTATATGCTGAGAGCTGTGCTGAACCTTATAGTGGCAAGGTTGCAGTAGCATCCGTTATATTAAATCGTGCTAGCGATAGTCGTTTTCCAAAATCCATTTCTGGTGTTATTAATCAAAAAAATGCCTTTTCTTGTGTTAAGAATGGAAAGGTAATTCACAATGGTACACCAGATGTTATTCCCGATTCCGCTAGTTACACCGCTGTATTAGATGCATTAAAAGGTAAAGATCCTACATACAAGGCTGTTTTCTTTTATAATCCTGAAATAGCTACTTCTCAGTGGATGAAGGATATAAAAAAAGCCAATGTAAAAACTATAGGAAATCATGTTTTCTTTGTAGTTAAATAAAAAAAACTGTAGTTACACACTACAGCCTAGGCAGATAACTTTAGTTAGAATTAACTTTAGTTAGCTGCCTGTTTTTATTTATTTCCATGTGCCTTATCCAAATAGGAAACCGCACCTAATGCTGCCACAAGTCCTTCACCTGCAGCCTTAATGTACTGGTATGGCTTTCCGGTACAGTCTCCTGCTGCATAGCATCCTTCTATATTTGTTTTCATATTTCTATCTACTTTTATATGTCCTTCTTCTATCTCTAGTCCTGGCACTAATTGGCCCGGAGATACACTATCTCTTAGCATGAAAATCCCATCTGTAGTTATTTCACCTTGCTCTAAAATAACCTTAGTTACCCTATCTTCACCAATTATTTCTAAAGGCTTATAATTTATTATCTCTACATTAGCATTTAAATTATATTCCCCTCTATACATAGGAATGTAATATGTTTTACTAGAAAGCTCACTTACATAATTAGTCTCTTCTTCGCTTTCTTTGTTATATCCAACTATAACAACTGTTTTCCCTTTATATAATGGAGCATCACAAGTAGCACAGTACCCTACTCCTTTTCCTAAAAGCTTTTCTTCTCCTTTTAATGGCTTGGTGTATTCTATTCCTGTAGCTAAAATTATTGCTTTAGCCTCATACATCTTTTCGTTTACCATCAAAGCAAAATAGTCTCCCATAGCGTAAATATTATTTATTTTCTCATTGACAATACCTATTCCCATAGCTGCAATATGAGCTGCAAAGTGGTTTTTAAGCTCATTTCCTGTAACGTTAGGAAATCCTAAAAAATTGTTTACCTTTGGTGCTTTCATTAGTTTTGCACTTAGTTCCTTATTTCCAAAAAGAATTATATTTTTATTTCTAATCTTAGCATTAATAGCAGCTTCAAGACCCGCTGGTCCTGTTCCAATTATAGCGATATCATATCTTTCTCCCATAATTCTCCCTCCTTATTTTACTCTAAGAATAGATAACAATTAATAAACGTTATCCTCCATATTTGACCCTATATATAGATAAACTTTCTTCACTTATAAAATGGAGATATTTATTTAAATTTTAAAAATTTAAAATAACTATCTCCAAAATGTTCATATTTAATTTTCATTATATTAGTGAATCATAAAAGTAACATGTGTAGTGAGTATTAAAATTTTTAAATCAAATTTTATAAATTTCTTTCAATTATTTTCTTTAAATCTGCTTTAGGTCTGAAACCTACCATAGTTTCTCTAACTGCATCTTTATTGAATACCATAACTGTTGGAATACTTGCAATTTTATACTTTGATGATATCATTGGGTTTTCATCTACATTTACTTTTGCAAACTTAACTTCTTTTCCCATTTCCTTTGCTAATTCTTCAATTACTGGGCTTAACATTCTACAAGGCCCACACCAAGGCGCCCAAAAATCAACTACAACTATACTATCGGAATTTGCAATTTCCTCATTAAAATTTTTATCATTAACTTCTTTAATCATATTATTACCTCCAGTTGTTATACCCTACCAGGGTATATTATATATTATTATTGTATACCTTATTATGTGACTAGTCAATGATATTTTAAATTAGTATACCCAAACCAAAATTTAAAATGTCCTTGTCTATTCTAATATTTTTTTCACTATAGTGTTATTATATTGTGAATGTGGAAATTGTTTTACCAATTTTTCCGCATAAGCTTTTGCTTTATTTATATCTACATCTTTTTCTATAAGAATTAAATTATATAAAACTTCCTCTGTGTAGCTTCCACTAGGAAATTGATTTAAACTAATCTCGTAATATTTAACAGCATTCTGAAAGTCAGAAATAGATTTGTAACTTAAGGCAAGCATATAAATAATGTGCTCCTCTAAATAATTATCTTTAGAATAAGGTAATGCATATAAAAAGTATTTTTGTGCTTCAATGAAATTTTTACTATTTATATAACTTACACCTTTTTCATAAAAATATACTACGCCACTACTCTTAATAATTTCTTCACCTTTTACCATAAGCAGTTTATCATTCATTTCCAAATCAACATTTTTCCACTTATCTACATATTCAATTATTTGCTCCATATTATTATTGTTTATACTTTGCTTAAATTGTTCTCGTGGAAATTTCGTCATTTCTTGTGTGTTATATGCTATTGGTTTCTCTTCATTCTTACTTGTATTTCGCTTCGATACTTCAGTATTTTTTTTAATTTCTTCAGATTTTTGACTTTCTGTTTTTACTAACTCCTTGGTTTCTTCATTATCTTTCTTCTTAATTAACGTTATTCCACTTTGTATTTTTTTCATACCTGTAATTGAAAGATTTTTTACATTATACATAAATGTTTTGCCAAAAACTATTAGTGTTATAGCTAAAAATATACTAGCAGTAACCACAACTATTTTTTTATAGTTTATTTCTCTTTTTAAACTACCATATTCTATTAATGTTTTTTTATTCATAATAGCTTGAGCATTTTTCTTATCTACTTTCAAAACCTCATTTATATACTGTAATGCTTTATCATATTCTCCTTGTTTTATGTAACATAGGCTTATATGGTTATTTACATTTATAAAATTAAAGTGACTATTTTCACATTGCTTTAAAATCTGGAGAGCACCAGATATATTAAGTTGCTTTATTAGCTCTAAAGCATTAACATACAACTGTAATTTTTCCCTATCATTTATACTATCCTTTAAATATTTTTTTGATACTTCATCATTATTTCTTTTATAATTTATATTCCACATTTTTTTAGCATTTTCTAAATCACCTTTTAAATAATATAAAATACCTTTTAAATTTAAGGCTGCAGCATTTGTAATACTTAGAGAAATACTCTTTTCACAAAGAGCTAATGCTTTGTCTATATACCCATCATTATATTTATTCATTGCTTTTACATATATTTTCCCTGATTTATCCATAGTTTCACCTTTTATTTCTAAATTTATAAGTATTATAATTATATCATAGAGAAAAAGAGAAAAGTATATATTACTACAATATCATCTCACTTCGCTGAGTACTTCTAAATTAATATTACAGAATCTTAGTTTATTTAATGGAATAGTATACCATTTCAATGTTGTGATTAGTATATAAGTAACTATAATCTGATACGAACTTGTGGAATATTGTAAACTAAGAGTTTTTTCTTATATTATGCTATAACGAAAAGTATAGCTTGCTAGAATGCTCTCACTTCGCCAAGTAGTTCTAAAATTTATTTTATTTGCAGTTGCTAAAAAATACAAACTCGCTATCGCTCAAACACGCATTTTTCTTTACGCATCTGCAAATAAAATAAATTAAGAATTGCTAAGGCTTGTTCAAATTCATTTTACGCAATCTATACTTTTGTTAGCATAATCTAAGAAAAAAGATCTTATTCCATGCAAAATTCCATAAACTAAGACACTATAAAATCACTATATACTACCTTTCACTTATTACATGATCAGGCGCATTCAAAGAACAAAACCTCCCTACATTCAAGTATAAATAATATCTACATCCATTTCCTATATAATAAATAATAAGTTGCTTAGAAACATTCATATAAGACGACATTGTATTTAAATACGAATTATATATTAAATTAGTTGTAAATGTACCTTGTATTACGATGTAGATAGTATTATAATTATTGTATAATTTTGTAAGGGGATGGTTTATATGGATAAAGAGCTAATGAAGGGAAGTATTGAAATTCTTCTGTTATCTCTAATTGAAAATGACGATTTATACGGCTATGAAATTGCAAAAATGTTAAAGGAAAAGAGTAAAGATTTATATTGCATGGGAGAAGGTACATTGTATCCTGCCCTTCAAAGATTAGAAAAAAAGGGATTAATAAAATCATATTGGATAGATTTGGAGTCGGGTAACCGTAGAAAATACTACACAATTACTGAAAGTGGCAAAACAGAATTAAATGAAAAAATCAAGCAGTGGAATATACTAAACAATTTAATTAAGACATGTAAGGAGGGATTACCATGTACGAGTTTGACTCCTTTGTTAAATCAATAATAAAGGATATAAAAATTAGCAATAGACAAAAGAAAGAAATAGCCGAAGAGTTTATAGACCACTTACATATGCTTAAGCAAGAGTATATAAATAAAGGATATTCACAGGAAGAAGCTGTTAGGATAGCTATTGAAAACTTTGGGAATAGTAAAGAACTGAAAGATAGCATAACTTATGCCATGATAAATTTTAGAAAAGGGCCGTTGATAACAATAGGATTGCTCTTATTCATTGTAATATTGAAGTTATGTTTTTTTACTCCTATAGGATTCAGCATGACATCGACACTACCTAACTATGTGGATGTAAAAACTCCAATAGGCTTGTTTCATTCTTCTCGAAGTTCATTAATTACTATTAATCTATCTATTACTTTTGTCGTAGCAATGCTCTTATCTTTCTCATTAGGTTACCTCCTCCCGATATTAAAGAACAATATGATAAAACTACGGAAAATTATATTTATTTCACTTATTCCAGGCATAGTTATGATGATGCCAATTATTACAATCACTTCGGCATTTAATCATGGGGAATTGAAACACTGGGAATTCTATATAATTACAAGCATTATAGGAAGTATTTTAGGTGCCACATTAGGTTATTCATTGCTACTAATACTAAACAAATTATATACAGTTAGTACTGATATTATATATAAGAAATATTAAAGATTTTCATTTAAATTTAT
>JAJYBA010000151.1 GCA_021779235.1 Bacillota bacterium | reverse complement strand
GTTTACTTCAGAGGAACTTGTAGACATAAGGATAGGTCAAAGGGAGATAAGCTTTTATGAGGCAATGGTAAACTTAGTAGAGGATAAAGAAAATGAGTTAAATGAGGATTCACTTGATAAGACATCAGTAATAAAAAAACTCGCTAAATTCCTAGAAAAATTAGCTCACTGGAGAGATCTCTGCAAGTATATGCCCATTGATGAATTCATCTGGCACCTATACACAGACACAGGTTATTACGGTTATATAGGAGCCATGCCAGCAGGAATTCAAAGACAGGCAAATTTAAGAGTGCTTTTCCAAAGGGCTAGGCAATTTGAAGAAACTAGCTACAAGGGATTGTTTAATTTTATAAACTTCATAAACAAGCTAAAAATAAGCAGTGGAGACATGGGCAGTGCTAAAACTTTAGGGGAAAATGAAAATGTAGTTAGGATAATGAGTATCCACAAAAGTAAAGGCCTAGAATTCCCTGTAGTATTTCTAAGTGGCACAGGGAAAAACTTTAACCTAATGGATATAAATAAGAGTATATTATTTCATCATGACTTAGGCTATGGTCCAGATTTTGTGGACCCTATAAGAAGGATTTCGTACCCTACAGTATTAAAACAAGCACTTAAAAAGAAAATAAAGATAGAAAGCCTTTCGGAGGAAATGAGAGTACTATATGTAGCCTTTACAAGAGCAAAGGAAAAGCTAATCCTTACTGGGGCAATGAAAAATATAGAGAGGAATTTAACTAGAATGAGCTCAAGCCTCGAAGAGAATAGTGAAAAGCTAGGAGAATATGAGATTTTAAAAGGTAAAAGCTATTTAGATTGGATAGTACCAGCGGTAATAAGACATAAAGACGGGAAAGCTTTAAGAGAGTTAATAAAAATAGAAGATAATAGCGTAAACCTGTTAAATCATCCCTCAAGCTGGGCGGTGAGATTCTGGAATAGGGACCACATAAAGAAAAAGGAAGATCAAGAGGAAGAAACTGTAGTAAGTACAGAAGAAAAATTAAAACAGCTACAGGAAAAAGTTACAGATGAGGAAAATCTAGCAGAAATTGAAAAAAGGTTAGGCTTTAAATATAAATACGAGATGTCTACAAAAATGCCTACAGTACTTACAGTTACAGAGCTTAAAAGAAAATTCAATGTAGAGCTTACTGAAGGGACCTCAAACAATATGTATGCGCCAAAACTTATAAATAAGCCTAAATTTTTAGAGGAAGCAAAGGGCTTGACTCCAGCAGAAAAAGGAACCGCTATGCACTCAGTGGTGCAAAGATTAGATTTAACTAAAGTTACCACCTTAAGTGAAATAGAGGCTCAAATTCAAATTCTCGTGGAAAAACTGTTAATTTCAAAAGAAGAGGGCAAAGCCGTACGAGGAGAGAAACTAGTAAAGTTATTTAAAACACCACTAGGGCAAAGAATGGTAAAAGCTTATGAGTTAAATAAGCTAAAAAGAGAAGTACCCTTCCATATGGAAATTAGAAGCACTGATATTGATAAAAGCCTTTCAGAAGAGGTCTACGGAGAGGAAAAAATAATGCTTCAAGGAATAATAGACTGCTATTTTGAGGAAAATGGAGAGATAATATTAGTAGATTACAAAACAGACTCCGTAAAAAATGGAGAGGTTGCTCCCTTAATAGAGAGGTATAAGTCTCAACTGGAGTATTATGCAAAGGCACTTGAAGCAACGCTTGAAAAGGAAGTCAAAGAAAGTTATTTATACTTATTTAGTAACGATGAAGCCGTAGAGGTTAAATAAAGAGTGCAAGGACATTCAAATAAATAGACTAGACTGGCATACTGACTTGCTATTTATTTGAATGTCTCTTAAGAAAGGGGAGAATAAAATGAGAATACTTCACACCTCCGATTGGCATCTGGGGAAGACCTTAGAGCAGTACAGCAGGCTAGAGGAACAAGAAGAGTTTCTAGAAGAATTTATAGAAATAGTTGAAAATAATAATATAGATTTAGTACTTATAGCTGGAGATATTTATGACAATGGAAATCCGCCAGCAAGGGCGGAAGGAATGTTTTATAATACTCTTAAGAATATCACTAGCAGCGGAAAAACTGCAGTGCTTGTGGTGGCAGGTAACCATGACAATCCAGAGAGACTAGTAGCAGCAAGCCCTCTTGCCTATGAGCATGGAGTGGTACTTTTAGGTGAACCCAAAAGCATAGCAAGACAAGGTGGCTTTGGAGAATTTAATTCTGAAAATAAATGTGACTTCGAAATAATAGAAAGCGGAGAAGGCTATTTAGAGCTTAGTATAAGAGGCGAAAAGGCAGTTATTATAACATTGCCCTATCCAAGTGAAAAAAGGTTAAATGAAGTGCTTTCAGTAGAACTAAGTGATGAAGAGAGACAAAAGAGTTATTCTGACAGAATAGGAGAGCTCTTTGAAAAGCTATCCACTAAATATAGGGAGGATACTGTGAATCTAGTAGTATCTCATCTCTATGCTATGGGAGGCGAGGAAAGTGGCTCAGAAAGGGGCATACAACTGGGAGGAAGTCTTTCAGTTGCACCAGCTAAGTTCCCTGAAAAGGCACAGTACACAGCCTTAGGTCATCTACATAGACCACAAAAAGTACCGGGAACCGGAGGCAAGGCAAGATATTCTGGCTCACCAATTCAATATAGCAAAAGTGAAATAAACTATAGCAAGGGAGCATATCTCATAGATGTTAAAGCTGGCGGAGAAGCTGAAATATCAGAGATAAAGTTTAGAAACTACAAGCCTATAGAAGTATGGAAATGTGAAAGCGTAGAAGAAGCATTAGAAAAATGCAAACTCCACAGTGAAAGAAACATTTGGGTATACCTTGAAATAAAGACAAAGGAAATAATAAGCACCGAGCACATAAAGGAAATGAAAAATCTCAGGAAAGACATAGTTTCTATAGAACCAATACTAGAAGGCATGGAAAGTGAAGAAGCTTCAAAGGAAAGTCTAAAGGAAAAATCTATGGAGGAAATGTTTAAAGACTTTTTTATAAAAGAAAAAGGAGGGCTAGAGCCATCCATGGAGATAATGGAATTATTCTTAAGCATAGCACTAGAACAGGAGGTACCGGAAAATGAAACCAATAAATCTTAAAATAAAGGGGTTAAATTCTTTTGTAGAAGCACAAACTGTTGAATTTTCAAAGCTTACAGAAAAAGGACTTTTCGGTATCTTCGGTCCCACAGGCAGTGGAAAATCCACTATTTTAGATGGAATAACCATAGCTCTTTATGGAAAAGTATCCAGAGACACTAAGGAGTTTGTAAACACAGAAACCAATGTGGTAGAAATAAGCTACGACTTTGAAATAGGAGTAGGAAAAACCCGAAAGCTGTATAGAGCAGAAAGAAGCATAAAGAGATTAAAAACTGGAAACTTCAAAACTAATTATGCCAGACTTGTAGAAATAAATAGGATAAATCCTGAAGAAAGCAAGGTACTAGCAGAAGGACCAAAGGATGTAGAAGAGAACATTATAGATATTATAGGTCTAAAAGTTGAGGATTTTACACGCTCAGTAGTGTTACCACAGGGTAAGTTCAATGAATTTTTAAAGCTTACAGGAAAAGATAGAAGAAATATGCTAGAGAGAATATTTGCTTTAGAAAAATACGGCACTAAGCTCTATGACAAAATAAGATCAGTTAGAAATGAAAACTTAAAAACTTTAAGTGAGCTAGAAGGAGAAATGAAGGGCTATGAAAATGTAGGAGAAGAAGCCCAGCTTGAGATAAAAGAAACCCTAGTTAATTTAAAAGAAGAAGAAAAAGAGTTTAAAGTGCAGAAAAATGCTTTAGATAAAAAGTATGAAGAATACAAAACTTTATGGGATCTGCAAGAAGAAAAAAGCCAGTACGTAAAAAGAACAGCTCAGTTAAAGCTTCAAGAGGAAGAAATTAATAGTAAAAAAGAAAAATTCACTAAAGGAAGCTCAGCACTAAATGTAAAGCCCTTTATTGACAATGTAGGTGAAACTAAAAAAAGCTTAGCTATTAACAAAGCCACCCTTGAAAAACTAAGCAGTGATTTTTTAGTTGTAGGCGAAAAGCTAAATCTTACAAAAACCTCTTATGAGGAAGCAGTAAAGGATAAAAATAATAAACTTCCTATTTTAATTGAAAAA
>JAJYBA010000150.1 GCA_021779235.1 Bacillota bacterium | reverse complement strand
TCTTCCACTTTAATATAGATTTTTTCACACTCTTTATATTTTTCAAACATTGCCTTTGTAAGTTTTACCTCTTCCATTTCTCCTGGAGCTAGTATTCTTTTTTTCAAATGAAGTTCTCTGGTATCATCAAAATACACAGAAATGTATTTATTTCTATGAGTATCACCTACTCTAAACCTAACCTCCACAAGTTCATCAATATGCTCGGGGTTAATATATTTAGGAACTGTATATCGAACTCCATCTGTAGCAATCACTTCTATTTTTTTACCATGGAAATATTTCCCTTTTATATATGCAGCTGCAGTTTTACCTGCATGATAGCTTTCTAATGTAACATTATCTACCAAATCATGCACATGAAGTACATTTCCACATGCAAATATACCTTCTATATTGGTTTGCATACTTTCATCTACTTCCGGGCCTCCTGTTATTCTCGACAACTTCACTTCAGCCTTTTTAGATAATTCATTTTCTGGAAGTAGTCCTACAGACAATAATAAAGTGTCACAAGAAATAAACTCTTCTGTTTCCTTAATTGGTCTTCTGTTTTCATCTACCTTTGCTATAGTTACTCCTTCTACCCTATCTTTTCCTTTTATATATGTTATGGTATGACTTAACTTTAGTGGTATATCAAAATCATCTAAACATTGTACAATATTTCTTTTTAATCCACCTGAATATGGCATAAGCTCTACTACTGCTTTTACTTTCGCACCTTCTAAAGTCATTCTTCTTGCCATTATAAGTCCAATGTCTCCTGAACCAAGAATTACAACTTCTTTTCCTGGCATGTATCCTTCTACATTTACGAATTTTTGTGCTGTTCCAGCAGTGTAAATTCCTGCACATCTGCTTCCTGGAATATTAATTGCGCCTCTCGGACGTTCTCTGCATCCCATTGCTAAAATTACTGCTTTTGCTTTCAATTCTAAAACTCCATCTTCTTCATTTATCGCAGTAATCATTTTATCTGAATTTATATCCAAAATCATTGTATTCAATTTATATTCAATCCCTAAATTTTCTACCTTACTTATAAATCTTTGTGCATATTCTGGTCCTGTTAATTCTTCTTTAAAGGTGTGAAGACCAAATCCATTATGAATGCATTGATTTAGTATTCCGCCTAGTTGATTGTCTCTCTCTATGATTAAAATACTGTCTATTCCTTGCTCTTTCGCAGCGCAAGCAGCTGCAAGTCCCGCTGGACCTCCACCGATCACTACTATATCATACTGTTCCATACTCAAAACCCCTCCTTCTGTTCTCTGGGGCACAAAACAATTATTAATTGTTTTGCCTCCATGCCTTACTGTGAATTTTTAGTTTTATTCTATATCCTGCTTATTTTTCCCTATAAGAAATTTGGAATCCCCTCCAAATTTAGTGATTTCAATTCTATCTACATTTAATTCTCGAGCTAATATATCTATTGTTTTAGCGGAACAAAAACCTGCTTGGCATCTTCCCATTCCTGCTCTAGTTCTTCTCTTTACCCCATCTAAAGTTTTTGCTCCAAGAGGTCTTCTTATGGCGTCTAAAATTTCCCCTTCTGTTACCATCTCACACCTACATACTATTTTACCGTATTGAGGAGTTTTTTCTATTATCGCTTTTCTTTCTTCATTGGTCATTTCTCTAAACTTTGGAATCCCTTTTCGAATTGGATTAAATGCTTCATTTTTTCTTGGTAATAATTTATTTATTACTATTTTTTCTACCATTTCAGCAATGGCTGGTGCACTTGAAAGTCCAGGTGATTCAATTCCTGCTGCATTTATAAAGTTTTCTGCATCCACTGCTTCACCAATGATAAAATCATCTACGGTACTATGAGCTCTTACCCCTGAGAATGACGCAATTACTTGATTCATAGGTATTTCTTTTACACTTTTTTTTGCTTTTTCCACAATTTCTTCTAGTCCCGCTTGTGAGGTTGTCACATCCAACTTGTCTTCTATATCTTCTGCATTTGGTCCAACAAGTATATTTCCATCCACTGTAGGTGTAACAAGGATTCCTTTTCCCATTTTAGTTGGAAGTTGGAAGATTGTTCTCTTCACCATATCTCCAATGGCCTTATCGAACAAACAATATTGACCTTTTCTTGGAATGATATGGATCTTATTATTACTTACCATATTGTTTATTTCATCTGAATGTAATCCTGCCGCATTTATTATTAATTTTGTAGTTAACTCTTCTTTATTTGTTTTTATTACATATCCATTAGCGCTTTTTTCTATTTCTTCTACTCTTGTCCCTAATTTAAACTCCACACCATTATTATATGCATTTTCAGCTAAAGCAATTGTCATTTCATATGGGCAAACTATGGCTCCTGAAGGTGCATATAAGGCTGCAACTACTTGTTCTGATAAATTTGGCTCTATTTCTCTAAGCTTTTCCTTACTAAGAATTTCAAGGTTTGGAACTCCATTTTTTTCGCCTTGTTCTTTTAGTTTTTCAAGCCCTTGTATATCTTCTTCATTAAAGCATATTACTAATGAACCAATTCTTTTAAAGTGAAAGTCTAATTCTTCAGCCAGTTTATCAAACATAGCATTTCCTTTTACGTTTAATTTTCCTTTTAAGCTATTTGGTTTTGCATCAAATCCAGCATGCACTATAGCACTATTTGCTTTTGAAGTACCAACAGATACGTCTTCTCCCTTTTCTAGTACACAAACCTTTAATTGATATTTCGATAATTCTCTAGCTATTGAGCATCCTATAACACCAGCTCCAATAATTGTTACATCAAACATTAATTAAACCTCCTTTTATAAAACAAAAAAGAGCCTTAATTTAAGGTACACTTATACCCTAAACTAAGGCTCTCTTGAACTCTGCCCGTGTTTCAATTTAATTATATCAAATATTTTATTATAATTCTACATATTTACTAACTTTATTTTAAAACCTTCTTATATTATTTTAAAGAAAGTTAGATAGCTAGGCTATCTAACTTTTACTTTATTAATATTATAATTATTCCATTATTATTTAAAATATAGCTGTAAAGGTCAATGCTGCTACAAGTGCCCCACAAATTGGAGCTACTACTGGTATCCATGCATATCCCCAATCTGAATCTCCTTTACCTGCTATAGGTAAAACAGCATGAGCTATACGTGGTCCTAAATCTCTTGCAGGGTTAATTGCATAACCAGTTGTTGCTCCTAAGGAAAGACCAATAACTAATATAACAAGAGCTGCTACAAAAGGTCCAAATCCATCTGCCATTTTTGTGTTTCCAACTCCTAAAAGCGCAAATACTAATACAAATGTTCCGATAAACTCTGAAACAAAGTTTGAAGCTGTACTTCTAATTGCTGGACCTGTACAGAATACTGCAAGTTTAGCACCCTTGTCTTCTGTTTCTTTCCAGTGTGGTAAATAGTGTAACCATACTAATGTTGCTCCTAAAAATGCACCTATCATTTGTCCAGCAACATATACTGGAACTTCTGACCATGGAAGCTTACCAATTGCAGCAAAACCTATAGTCAATGCTGGATTGAAATGTGCTCCACTTGCTGGTCCAAAAATAAATGCAGATATACCTACTGCTAAAGCCCAACCCCATGTAATAACAATCCATCCTGAATTTTGAGCCTTAGTTTTGTTTAATACAACTCCTGCTACAACGCCATCTCCTAAAAGAATCAAAAGCGCAGTACCTAAAAGTTCCGCAAGAAAATGTGACATTATAAATACCCCCCTATTTAATCGTTATTTTTTTACTATTAAATATTTCCAACTGATCTCTTAACAGCTGTATGCCATCCATTTAATAATTCTTCTCTCTTTTCTACTGTCATATTAGATTCAAAAGCTCTTGATATTGCCCAGTTTTCTGCTACTTCTTCTTTACTCTTCCAATATCCTACTGCAAGGCCGGCAAGGTAAGCTGCACCTAATGCTGTAGTTTCAATAACTTCTGGTCTGTCTACTTGAACGCCTAAAATATCAGATTGGAACTGCATTAAGAAATTGTTTGCACATGCCC
Source organism: Bacillota bacterium (assembly GCA_021779235.1). Taxonomy (GTDB): domain Bacteria; phylum Bacillota; class Clostridia; order Clostridiales; family Clostridiaceae; genus Clostridium_AD. The sequence continues at coordinate 125 of JAJYBA010000150.1, read as the reverse complement.
CTCCATCTACTTTTAATGCTTTAAGTGTTATTCCAGAATCTTCTTGCATAGCTTTTAAAACATCGTTAGTTTGATATGCAAGTGCTTCTAAAGTCGCTCTTATTAAATGTTCTTTCTTAGCTCCT
>JAJYBA010000014.1 GCA_021779235.1 Bacillota bacterium | reverse complement strand
AAATTATACTCCATTTATTTTCATATTTGTAATTATTGATATTTATATTTCTACTTTCTACTCTATATTCCTTCTAAAACTCATGAATAGTTTTACTCCACCTTATAATATTATTTCAACCTCAATTATGTGTTTTGGTCCAGTAACTTCAATTTTTGTTTAAAATTTAACTCTTATCAATATTATAATCTCTGATTTTTCAAACTATACTTTTTGTAAACTTCGACAAAAATGAATGTTACTAGTCAATCATATAATGTAGAATAAAACAAAAATACAGCTATGATCTAATGTTCATAGTTATATTTTTGTGTTAATGCTTTATAGCCCCTTTGAACAACATTTATTGAATTTCCTATAATAAAAAATAGAAAGTTAAGTATACTAAAATCCTTAACTTTCTATTCCTATCTTTTTTATTTTAGCAATACATCCCAAGTATTTTTGCCTACAATACCATCTACTACAAGTTTATTTTTAGCTTGAAATTCTTTAATTTTTGATAAGGTTTCATTTCCAAATATACCATCAACACTAATGTTAAGTCTCCATTGTATATATCTTATGGAGGCTTTATTTGTATTAATTTTTACACTACATAAATTCTTATTCATGATGCCACTTACATTAGCCATAATATTTTTATTTAAAATGCCATCCTGTATAAGCCCTAATATTTTTTGAAAAACTTTTACTGCACTCATAGTTGCTGGGCCATATACACCATCAACTACCAATACTTTATTATTTAAATCTTTTATTTTCATCACATTTAAATTCTTTTGAATCAAGATAATATCTTCTTTAGTAGGGACTTTTGCATCTTTATTATCCTTTGGGTCATATTCATATAACTTATTTTCTTGTATGAGCTTTATTAATTTAGACGTATATTCAACATCTGTAGAGTAACCACATTTATAAAGATTTTCACAAGCTCCTTTGTAATCACCTGAATTTAAAACGCCTCTATATCTAGTAGCTGTTAAAAACTTTCCATAATCTAAAATGCTTTCTTCAATTGAATTATATTTTCTGAATTTAGCCATCATAGGAGTTTTAACCCCATCTATCCATTCATTAGTGAGAAACTCTTGAGCGTCAAACCCACAACCCTTTGTCCACTTAATACCAAACACATTATTACCTTTAACAAACTTAAACCAACCTGTTTCTAATATAGCTTGCGCCATAGTAACAGAGGGAAGAACACCATACTTCTTAAAAGCAAGCAAAGCTCCTGGCAAAAGCTGTTTTATTATTTTTTCTTTATCCATTAATTTCTTCTCCTTTTATATTTTGATATTTAGATATATGAAGAAAAATAATATTTTTGTAACATACAATTTCTAATTTACAAATTGGAATTATATATTTATATATAATATGTTTTATATTTTAGTATTGTTAAAAATCAAGAGAATCCTCTATCCATTGTTGATAAAATAGTCTCCAAAGCAATTTCTATTTCTTTTTTATTCTGTAAGCGATACTTAATAAATAATTAACTGCTTGCAACTCATCAACTTTATTGAATATTTCTATAACCATTACAAATATATTCTTATATTTATAATGGTAAATATAAGTAAATAAAAAACAAGCTTAAATTGCGTTTTCTAGACGCAACCTAAGCTTACTTCATATAACTCTTACCTTATGCATGTACACTTTCCCCTAAATAGGCCTTCTTCACAGCTTCGTTACACAATAACTCTTTTCCAGTTCCTTTTATGGTAATTCTTCCAGTTTCAATTACATATCCTATATCTGCAATATGCAAAGCAGCATTAGCATTTTGTTCAATTAACAGGATGGTCACACCTTGCTTATTGATCTTTTTAATAATATTAAATACATCCTTAATAATTAATGGTGCCAGCCCCAAAGAAGGTTCATCCATCATGAGTAACTTTGGCCTTGACATTAATGCTCTTCCAATTGCGAGCATTTGCTGTTCTCCGCCAGAAAGTGTTCCTGCTTGTTGCCAAGTTCTTTCCTTTAAGATAGGGAAAAGAGAATATACCCATTCCATATCTTCCTTAATTCCTTTTTCATCTCTTCTTGAAAAGGCTCCTAGTTTTAGATTTTCAAGCACCGTAAGGTCTGCGAAAACCCTTCTTCCTTCTGGAACCAAAGTGATTCCATGTTTTACTATATTTTGAGGTTTAACATGCATCAAATCTTTATCTTCATATACAACTGTTCCACTTTTAGCTTTTACTAGTCCTACAATAGAACGAAGCATAGTGCTTTTTCCAGCACCGTTAGCACCAACTAAGGTGACAATTTTCCCTGCTTCCACCTCTATACTTGCTCCTTTTAAAGCTTCAATACCGCCATAAGAAACTACTAAATTATCAATTTTAAGCATCTTCTTCATTCACCCCCAAATATGCCTGTATAACCCTTTTGTTATTTTGAATATCATAAGGGGTTCCTTCTGCTATAGTAATGCCATAGTCAAGAACATAAATCCTATCCGAAATTCCCATTACAACCTGCATATGATGTTCTATCATAAATATAGTTAAGTCAAACTCATCTCTAATTTCTTTAATAAAAAGCGTTAAATCTTCTGACTCTTTTGGATTCATTCCTGCTGCTGGTTCATCTAAAAGCAAAACCTCAGGGTTCGTTGCCATTGCTCTAGCTATTTCTAGCCTTCTTTGCTTTCCATAAGGAAGAGAATGTGCCTTTTCATCTTTTAAATCTAATAACCCTACCTTCTTAAGCAAGTTAAGAGACTTTTCTCTCATTTCCTTTTCTTCTTTTCTGTACCAGGGAAGCCTACAGATTGCATCCATAAAATTGGATTTTATATTTAAATGATTTGCAATTAGAACATTATCAAGTACTGATAAATCTTTAAACAATCTTATATTTTGAAAGGTTCTTGCAATTCCTGTTTTAGTAATTAAATCCGGCCTTACCCCTGTTATATTTTTATTATTAAAATATATTTTTCCTAAAGTAGGTTTGTACACACCAGTAACCATATTAAAGGCAGTAGTTTTACCAGCACCATTGGGTCCTATTAATGCTACAATTTCTCCTTTATTTAAGCAAAGATTAAAATCCTTTACTGCAGTAAGCCCTCCAAATTGCATGGTTATATTTTCTGCCTTTAACACTGTACTGATAGCTTCTTTCACTTCTGACATTATTCATCGCCTCCTTTTATTGGTGGCTTTCTGCTAAATTTTGAAATTACCTTGTCAAAGCTAAACTCTTTGGTTCCCATAAGACCATTCCTGAAAAAGATGACTACCAGCATGAGTAGTGCTGAGAATACAACCATTCTTAGCCCAGGTATTCCTTGAATTGTTATAAATCCAAGGTCCATCCTCTCATCAAGAAACCGCAATGCCTCCCCTGCAATTGTCACAACGAAAGCAGCAATAATGGTTCCTGTAATACTACCCATACCGCCAAGTACGATAATAAGAAGTATATTGAAAGTTAATATAAACTTAAACATATTTGGATCTATTGTACCTAACAAATTTCCGAGTAGTCCCCCACCTACACCTGCAAAGAATGCCCCAATTGTAAAAGACAATACCTTATGTTTAAACAAATTGATTCCCATACTTTCTGCAGCTACCTCATCTTCTCTTATTGCTTTTAGGGCTCTTCCATAAGAGCTGTTTATGAGACAAGCAATTATTATAACCGTAGCCACTGCAGTTCCAAACGTCCACCATATATTTGTGGTGGCAGGAATTCCTTTTAATCCTAAGGCTCCGTTAGTTAAGGTTTGTGTATTTGTGAATACTACTCTTATAATTTCTGAAAAACCTAAAGTAGCAATTGCCAAATAATCTCCTTTTAACCTTAATACTGGTGTTGCAATCAAATATCCCACAAAAGCTGAAAGAAGTCCTGCTATAATCAGTGCTGGAAAAAATGGCAAGGTTACGTTAGCCAACGGTTTAATAATAGGAGCTAGGAAAAAATTCTGCACTTTCATATCTGCTGACATTGTTAGTAGTGCTGTAACATAAGCCCCTACTGCCATAAAACCCGCATGTCCTAATGAAAATAATCCTGTAAAACCATTCACCAAATTCATGCTTAATGCGAGAATTACATAAATAGCACATAAATTTAATATTCTTGTCTTATATGGGTCTAAATTCTTATCTACAACAAATAATAATATTAGTAAAATCAGCATAGAAATTATTGTTAAAGTGAAATTCCTTTTTTTCATAGGAAAAATTATTTTTGAAACCGAATTTTCAATTTTCATATTCTACACCTTCTCCGATATTTTTTCGCCCATTATACCTGTTGGCTTAAGGAGGAGTATAGCGATAAGCAAAATAAATGCAAATGCATCTCTATATCCTGATAAATTTTGGAAAAATGCAACAAGCATAATTTCACCTGTGCCTAGAATAAACCCTCCAATAACAGCGCCTTTAATATTTCCTATTCCTCCAATAACCGCTGCTATAAAACATTTTAATCCTGGCATAACACCCATTAGTGGTTGAATCTGTGGAAACTTCGATGCCCACATCAATGCCCCAACCGCTGCAAGCATAGATCCAATTCCGAAGGTATAAGAAATTGTTTTATTTACATTTATACCCATAAGTGCCGCTGTTTCATAATCTTTCGAAACAGCTCTCATTGCCATTCCATTCTTTGTATGATTAATCAAATACAATAGTAAAAATAAAAGAACAAGTGTAACTACTGGAATCATAAAAGTCAATCTCTGTACGGATACATTGCCAATTTGGACCATTTTATTAAAGATTTCTGGAGTTGGAAAAGGTTTTGGTCTTCCTCCAAATAATACAATCGCTACATTCTCCAAAAGAAAAGAGGCACCAATAGCAGAAATCATGATTGAAATTTTGGGTGCGCCTCTAAGAGGCCGATAAGCAGATTTTTCAATTAGCATTCCTAATGCACCAGTTAAAATTATTGCTAGTAAAAAAGAAAAATACCAGGGGAACGCAAAGGTTGCTACACCATAAACAGCAAAGTATGTCGCCATCATAAAAATGTCCCCATGAGCAAAGTTAATCAGTCTTAATATTCCATAAACCATTGTATATCCAATTGCAATCAAAGCATACAAACTTCCAAGTGAAATTCCGTTAGTAAGATGCTGTAAAAATGTATCTAAAGTCATAGGTCCTCCCCCTATATCATTATTAATAATCCACTAAAATGGCTTAATTGACGACTTCAGAAAGGGACTTCCCTTCTGAAATGTCACTAATCACAATACGCTTCACACCATTTTGGATGGAAGCGTATTATCTTATTTTGCTATTATTTAGGCTGTATTACTTCTTTAAATGTGAATTTTCCATCTTTAACTTCTTTAATTACAGCACTCTTTACTGCATCTCGATTTTCATCAAAGTTAATAACCCCAGCTGCACCTTGGAAGTCTTTCGTTTTAGCAAGTTCATCTCTTAATTTAACGGAATCTGCAGCTCCAACTCTCTTAAGTCCATCTAAAAGTATGATATAAGCATCATAACCAAGTGCTGCTACAGCTGCTGGCTCTTTTCCGCCATATTCTTTTCTATATTCAGTTAAGAATTTTTCTGATTCTTTTGTAATTGGTTTTTCAGTAGCAAAGAAAGTTGAGAATGTGGCTCCCTCCACTGCTTCTTTACCTATTGTTAAGAATTCTGGTGTTTCCCAAGTATCGCCTCCGATAAATGGTGCAGTGATTCCTAATTGTTTTGCTTGTTTTATTACTAAGGCAGATTCAGTAAAGTTACCAGGTGCAAAAATTACATCTGGATTCTTAGCTTTTAAATTTGTAAGTTGTGCTGTGAAATCTTGATCTCCAGTATTGTAATTTGTTACAGCAACAATACAATCTGGATCTCCTGTTAATTGCTTAAAGGAATCTGTAAAATATTTTGCAAGTCCAATAGCATAGTCATTTGATACTTCCTGAACGATTGCAACCTTTTTCGCTTTTAATGTGCTATAAGCATAGTTAGCCATAACAGTTCCCTGGAAAGGATCAATAAAACATACTCTAAAGTAATATTCATTGCCTTTTGTCACAAGTGGATTAGTACAAGAAGTTCCCATAGTTGGAATCTGAGCTTTTTTAACAACATCTCCAGCTGCCATGGAAAGTGAACTTCCCCAACTTCCAATTATTGCTGTAACTTTATCTTTATCTACCAATCTTGCAGCAGCACTTGCTGCTTCAACTTTATCTGACTTATTGTCTACAAGTACAAGTTCAACTTTCTTTCCTAGTACCTCTGGATAAAGCTTATTAGCAAGCTTTATACCTTCAATTTCTAGAGCTCCCCCAGCTGCATTGGCTCCTGTCATAGGTTCAAAAACCCCAATTTTAATTACATCACTATCAGTTGACCCACTTTCTGCTGTTTTTTTTCCGCAACCACTTAACCCCATTGTCATTACCATAAGAGTCGCAAGCAAAATTGATATTTTCTTTTTCATTTTTTTACCCCCTTCTTATTGAAATTAAAAATAAGTTCAAAAATTAGAATTCACTTATCTATGATCTCTATATTTTAAAATAATTTTTTCAGGAGTATCTTACTTACATTTGCTTAGTTTGAATAACTACCTTATTAGCTTTAAAAATGTATATGTTAATATAAGTTTTATGCGCTTAGTTCCAATTATATGTCTGTATTAGCAAGTAATAATTTGCAAGGTATGTAAATGAAGGTTGAAAGGTGATGAATTCAATGGTAAAATATACAAATAACATCTTGAATTTTTCATGAACTTGAATTGATTTATAAATTTAACTAGTAACCGTGGAATTCAGATTATAGTAAATTGTTTTCGAGGTGACAAATGAATAAAAAAGATATATCAAAAATCCATTCTTATATTATCATTGTAGCAAGCATAATTTTTATTTCTGCTTGCATTATAACTAAAACGTCACTGGCATATGGATTTTTAGGTGGTATTATTTTTACCTCTTTTATACTTATAAAATACAAATACTCCATCAAAGATATAATAGTTTTAATTCTTTCTGGGCTAAAAGAAGCGTGGACGCTTTATGTGCTAATTCTACTAATCGGCGCCACTGCTTCGGTGTGGCTGGCTTCTGGTGTGGTACCATCTCTAATGTATTATGGATTTGAATATATGAAGGGTATGAACTTTCTTTTTGCTACCTTTTTAATAGTTTCATTAGTATCCATATTTATGGGTACTGCAGTTGGGACAGTAAGTACTATAGGTATTGCACTACTTGGTGTTGGCAAAGGTTTTGGGGTTCCAACTCCTTTACTTCTTGGAGTAATAGTATCTGGTGCTTTTATTGCAGACAAAATATCTCCAATCTCTGGTCTATTTAATCTTACACTTACAACAACAAAAAGAAGCTATAAGGAAGTTATGACAGTAATGCTTCCAACTTTCTTACCTTTATTTCTAATTACTGCTTTAGTATATTACTTAATGGGTAGAAATTTCATCATCAGCACTGGAGCTCAAAATCTTATACATTACCAGAAAGCTATATTAGATGGCTTTAAAATATCGCCTTACATAGCACTTCTTCCTGCTATAATCCTTATAATGTCTCTTTGTGGTGCTAAAACAATACCTACCATATTAATAGGTCTTTTTGCTGGTTGCCTAGTTAGTGTTTTCTCTCAGCACCTTTCACTGGATGTCTTGATAAAATCAATTTTCTTTGGCTACAAAGGTTCCACTGCATCTACAGAGCTTAATAAAATACTTGTAAGTGGTGGTATTAAATCTATGCTAGAAGTGATTTTTATTGTTATTGGGGCAGTTAGTCTTACAAGTCTCTTCGAAAAAACTGGCATGATAGTACCCTTAATTGAAAAACTGACCAATAGTGTACAAACTAAGGGTCAGCTTATTTTAAAAACGGCGTTAATTAGTAGTTTCTTAACCATAATAACCTGCGACCAAACAGTTGGAATCTTACTACCCGGAAGACTTCTACAGGATAAATATAAGGAACTTAGTATTGATATAACACTACTGTCAAGTACTATTTCCGACACTGGAACCATAATTGCACCTCTAATGGCTTGGAATATTAATGCTCTTATACTTAAATCTCTTACAGGAATTTCCGCCACTGCTTATGCACCCTATGCAACGTTATGTTATTTAGCTCCCATTATTACTATAATTGTTTCATATATGTTTAAAGAAAATCATAAATCATCGGTGCGTAAAATTTGTAGTAAAAGGTAATGCGAGGAGGTGTCGCGTAATTTAAATTAAGCATATTATATATTGTAGACAAGTCTACAAATATCGATTAGGATGTGATTAACAATGTTTGCACCTTTTCTAATATGCTTAAGAGAAGGTATTGAGATTTTCTTAGTTATTATTCCTCTAGTAGTTTATTTCAACAAAAATAAACTATTTGGGATGACTAAGAGTGCACTACTAGGTGGAGCTTTAGGAACATTTATTGCAACTATAACTGGTTCAATAATGTTCTCACAAGTTGCTTTATTAAACGGTCCTGCAGGAGAGTTATTTGACGGGTTGCTAGGAATAGTATTAGCAGGATTAGTATTATACAGTGTAGTGCTTTTAAGAAAAAATAAATCTTTTAACACTGCTCCAAATCAACAATTTGTTTCGTTAAGTCAAAAAGGAGTCTTTATTATCGCAGCTATAACATTCTTTAGAGAATTGTTAGAAGCAACATTATTTATTTTAACTAGTTCAAATGGATCTCCTTTATTAGTGGCAGGCTCATCAATATTGGGTTTAGTATGTGCAGCACTAATTGTTTATGTAGTATCTAGAGGAATTTCTAATCTTAATATAGGCGTAGTATTTTATATTCTAAATTTATTCTTAGTGGGGCTTGGTGCATACTACTTGGGTGACGGATTAGATGTATTATTTGGTAGTTATGTTCCACAAATTTTAAAAATAGGTGTATTCGTATACGCTGTTCCTAGTTACTTTATAATGATAAAAAATGATTTAAAAAAATATATGAACTCTGATAAAATAAAATAATACCCTATTTATAGATTAATTTTGTTCCATACATCACAGTTTTGAAACTTGGCTATACGGTGATGTATGGAATATTTATTTTTCGAACCAAATTTAAACAAATACTTTTCAAATCTATTCCGTTGGATATTTTAGCCCCCATTGCTTCCTTAATTCATCCATAATTCTTATAATTTTCAAAGACTCGTTAAGTGGCATTATTTTACTTTCACTTTGTCCCTTATCAATACATTTCATTACCTCTTGAGCCTCATAATTAAACCCAGGCAAAAGCATTGGTAACTCTATGATTTGTTCTTCATTTTCATCAAACATTTTAACAATAACTCTTTCAGAATGCCAAAAATATGGAATCCTAATATACCCTTTCTCTCCATATAAATAAGCATCATCTATTGTGTTTATACTTATGCCACAAAACAAAGCTGCTGATACACCATTTTCATATTCCATAGTTATGTTAGCTCTTTCATCAACACCTGTTTCTCCAATATAGACACTGCTATTTACTTTTTTAGGTTCAGAGCCAAGTATCATGGTTGCTAAACTTAATACATATACACCAACATCAAGTAAGGCTCCCCCTCCAAGTTCTAGTTCGTAAAGTCGTCCTTCTTTCGCCATTGCATTAAAAGCAAAATCAGCTGTTACTCTCTTTATTTTACCAATTTTATCATTTCTAAGTAGCTCTCTGACTTTCACTATTGAAGGTAAAAATCTTGTCCACATAGCTTCCATGAAAAAAACATTATTTTTCTTTGCACAACTTATCATTTCAGTAAGTTCACGCTCGTTCATTGCTACTGGTTTTTCGCATAATACAGATTTTCCTGCTTCCATACACATAATACAAAATTTCTTATGCATAGGATGTGGTGTAGCAATGTAAACAATATCTATATCTTTATCATTACAAAAATCATCATAATTACTATATCTTTTTTTAATGTGGTACTTTTCGCCAAAGCTTTCGGCTTTATCTGTTGACCTTGATACAACTGCATAAAGTTCAGCATTATCTAAAACTTCCAGTCCTTCTGCAAATTTATGTGCTATACTCCCTGGTCCTAATATTCCCCATTTATATATTTTTTCCATAATAACCACCATGACTTCCTTTCATATTATTGTTCTAACTCTTCTGATCATTTTTGTTATTTGCTCTAAAACCCTATTTTTATTTCTAATATTTCAGCGTCTCCATACCCTATTCTATCATATATTTATATAAAAATTTCTAATTTATCCATTAATTATTTATTTGAAATGTCTATTCTACACTATTTTGTCATCAACATTTATATTATTAATAGCTGCTATAACCTAATATTTTTCTGGAAATTTGGATGTAGAACATTTATAAGGCATATAAAAACAAACGACTTCATAGTATTTTCTTAGAATCACAGTGAAAGTTGCAAAAAAATTTTTATAAAAAAATATGAAGTTTAATCGTTATCATAATTCATAAATATATTGAATTTGCTGAAAATTCAATATATTTCTTTATAAATTAAATAATAAAGTGTCCCATTTTAAATTATTCTGAAAGTTTTTTTGCATTAAAATTCATTTTTTCTAACACACGGCCATTTTTTGAAGGTTTTACATTCATTTTAATGGTATATTGCTATTTAACGCCTTGATTTTTTCGCCTATAATGTATACACTTAAAATGTGAAATAATAAACATACACTGCAATTAGCTAAAGGAGTTGGAAAATAATGAAAATAAATTTTACGGAAACCGTACTAAGAGATGGTCAACAATCTCTTATTGCAACGAGGATGCAGTATAATGATTTTGAACCTATACTTGAAAAAATGGATAATGCAGGATATTATTCTATTGAATGCTGGGGAGGCGCCACCTTCGATTCTTGTCTTCGTTTCCTAAATGAAGACCCTTGGGAAAGACTTAGGAAAATTAAATCAAAAGTAAAAAAAACAAAGCTTCAAATGTTACTTAGAGGTCAAAATTTATTAGGTTACAAGCATTACTCTGATGATGTTGTAAGGAAATTTGTTAAACTTTCTATTAATAATGGAATTGATATAATAAGAATATTTGATGCTCTAAACGATCTTAGAAATATTGAAGTGGCTGTAGATGAAACCTTAAAATGCGGTGGTCATGCCCAAGGTTGCATTGTGTACACTACAAGCCCAATTCATAATATAAATAAGTATGTTGAACTTGGTAAAGAACTTGAGCAAATGGGTGTTAATTCAATTTGCATTAAGGATATGGCAGGTATTATGGGGCCACAAGAAGCCTACGACCTTATAAAAGCTTTAAAAGAAACAGTAAAGTTACCAATATTTCTTCATACTCATTCCACCACAGGTCTTGGACCTATTACCTACCTTAAGGCAATAGAAGCTGGTTGCGATGGAATTGATACTGCCATTTCTTCGTTTTCTGGTGGAACTTCACAACCAGCTACGGAAACTATGTATTATGCGTTAAAGCAAATGGGATATGAAAGCGGTATCACAGAGAATATATTGAAAGATGTAAATGACTTTTTTAGACCTGTAAAGGCAAAATTTATTGAAAACGGAGTACTTGATCCATATGTACTTGGAACAGAAACTGATGCACTTGTTTATCAATTACCTGGAGGAATGCTTTCAAATCTTATTTCACAACTAAAACAACAAAATGCCCTTGATAGACTTGAGGAAGTTCTAGCAGAAACACCAAAGGTTAGAAAAGATTTGGGTTATCCGCCACTTGTAACACCTATGAGTCAAATGGTTGGTGTTCAAGCTACCACTAATGTATTACTAGGTGAAAGGTATAAGCGTGTATCAAAGGAAGTCATGTCATATGTAAGGGGCGAATATGGTAACGCACCAGGTGAAATTGACCGTGAACTTAGCAAAAAAGTTCTAGGCGATGAAAAAATAATTTCAAGCAGATTTGCAGATACCTTGCCCCCTGAATTTGAAAAGGTAAAGAGTGAAATTAAGAATATGGTTAAGAGTGATGAAGATGTGCTTTCATATATCCTCTTCCCACAAGTTGCAGAAAAGTTTTTTATCAAAAAAGAAGAAAAGAAGGTAATCAAAGTCAGTTATACCATTGTAAAAGCGTAAAGGAGGGTTTTTATGTCAGTATTAGATAGCTTGCTTGTAGCATTATTAGTTATGGGAATAGTATTCATTGTTCTTGTTGTACTAAGCTTTCTTGTGAAAGTTCAGTCTATAATTTTTAATTTATTTGATAAAAAGAAAGATGAGCCATCAAGCAAAGCATTAACTCAGAATAGTAGTGATTGTAAATCAAACTATGTTCAAAATGCGCCAGAAGTGTCAACTGGTCAATTAGATCTTATAGGTGTGGATGAAAGAACTGCAGCAATGATTATGGCTATTGTAAGTGATGAATTGAAAGTATCTTTATCTGAGCTTCAATTTCAATCCATAAAGTTACTTGATTAATAATTTTATTTGATAGGGAGGTTAAATCTTAAATGAAATATATTGTTACTATTAATAATAAACATTACGAGGTTGAAGTTGAACAAGGTCAAGCTACTATAGTAGGTACTACAGAAGTTGCAACAGGGTTAGTGCAAGCGGTAACACCAGTTAAATCAGTGTCACAGCAAGTTGTACAACCACAGGCTATAGCTTTGGCAAATGTAGCTGGAGAAGCTATAAAATCTCCTATGCCTGGTACAATTATATCAATAAATGTAAGTGAAGGAGATGCAGTGAAAAGCGGAGATACACTCCTTATACTTGAGGCTATGAAAATGGAAAATGAGATTACGGCAGATAAAGATGGTATCGTGGCAAAAATAATGGTTACTAAAGGTACGTTAGTTGCTACAAATGACGTTCTTGCTGTGATTCAATAGTAAGGAGGAATATATTAATGTCTTTTTCGTTTATAGATATAATAAAAAAAATATTAAGTGAATCCGGTTTTGCAGCAATAACCTGGCAGCAATGTATAATGATTGGTATTGCCTGTGTACTTATGTATTTAGCAATTAAAAAGGACTTTGAACCTCTCTTGCTTTTACCCATAGCTTTTGGTGTTCTTTTGTCTAACTTACCACTAGCTGGACTAATGTCTGGGCCAGCTAAAAACTCTACGGAGCCAGGTGGGTTACTTTATTATCTATATATGGGTGTAAAACTCGGAATTTATCCATCCTTAATTTTCTTAGGAATCGGTGCCATGACAGACTTTGGTCCGCTTATTGCAAGACCTTCAAGTTTATTATTAGGTGCTGCAGCTCAGCTGGGTGTAGCCCTTGCCTTTGTGGTTGCAGTTATTCTAGGATTCTCACCTGCTGAAGCAGCTTCAATAGGTATCATTGGAGGAGCAGACGGTCCTACAGCGATATACCTAACTACACGACTTGCTCCACATTTATTGCCAGCAATAGCTATTGCTGCATATTCCTATATGGCTCTTATACCACTTATACAACCACCAATTATGAAACTACTTACAACTAAAAAGGAAAGAGAAATTAAAATGGAACAATTAAGGGAAGTATCAAAACTAGAGAGAATAGTATTTCCTGTAGTTGTAAGCATATTTACAATCTTATTACTTCCATCAGTTGCTCCTCTTATAGGAATGTTGATGTTAGGTAACCTTTTTAGAGAGTCTGGGGTTGTTGAAAGACTTTCAAACACAGCACAAAATGGACTTATTAATGTAGTTACCATTTTCCTAGGGACTACAGTGGGTGCTACTGCTGCATCAGAAACTTTCCTTAGACCAGAAACATTAAAAATTATAGGTCTAGGACTATTTGCTTTTTGTTTGAGTACAGTAGGCGGTGTACTATTTGGAAAAATTATGTGTTTCTTATCTGGCGGAAAAATCAATCCACTTATAGGTTCAGCTGGTGTTTCAGCGGTGCCTATGGCGGCAAGAGTTTCACAAGTTGAAGGTAGAAAAGCAAATCCTTCCAACTTCCTTTTAATGCATGCAATGGGTCCCAATGTAGCAGGCGTTATTGGTTCAGCAGTTGCGGCAGGCGTGCTTTTAACTCTTTTCGGGAAATAATGTTAACCTCTATAACGGGGTTCATAACCTCAAAAGGAGACTACTAGTAAATTCATATCTTGAATATGAATCAGTAAAGCCAATGATTATTTTAAATAATCATTGGCTTTATGCATTTTATGGTAACGCCTTATTTTAAATAATACTATATATCCTTGCATTTTGTTTAGATCCCCCATATTATTAGCAAATAAGAAACTTTTTAATTATTAATACAATTAACCCTTATAATACCTAATTTTAATTCCAGTTAATTCAAAGAAATTCTCTTCTATAATTTTTAATAATCTATCAGGAGAAAGAGCTTTTATCTCTGAGACATTTTTTATAACATCAATTATTACTCTTGGATATCCATAATCACCATTTACCCATTCTAAAGCTGTTGGCCCGTCCGTTTCCACAAGTAATCTATTTATTGGAATCCTAGCTAATATTTCTTCTGTTAATTTGGAGTGGCCTACATCAACACTTACAGTAAAATAGCAGCCCAGCTCTATAAATTTATCTAAGGTTTTAATATCACCACTATACCAATGAATTATTACTTTACTATAACTATGACCCTTAAGAATATTATATATTTCTTCCTCTGCCCCTTTTGTATGAATAGATATAACCTTGTTTCTTTTAATACTCTCCTCTAATATAAAACTGAAAATCCTTCTTTGTGCCTCATAAGTGCTTTTATCCTCTATCCAAAAGAAATCTAAGCCTATTTCACCAACCAATTCACTTTCTTCAATATAAGGAATTAAATCTTCAAGCTCTCCCCTTAATTTATAAAACTATAGTAGCTCATCCACATTTATAAAAGGATTCTTATACCTATTCTTTTTTAAAGTCTTATTACCAATATTTATTGCCTTTTTAGGACAAATGTTTACACATGCCATACAGTCTGTACATTTTCCTAACCACCTTGGCTTACCTTCAACCATTTCAATATCATCTGCTGGGCATATGTTCTCACACAATTTACACCCTGTACACAATCCACTTACATTAAAAGCTTTATCCTTATTTTTATAATAATTCTTCCAGGTGTTATAAAAAATTCTGCCTACTAGCCCACTATTACCACTTATCTTCTTAACTTCTCTTTTCTTAATACTTTCTATAAATTTATTTAGTAAATCTTCATTTTCATTTATGGCCTTCAGAGCTCTCTCCTCTGTTGGATTTTTACCAGCTCTTATATAATTTGAAATATATTTTATGCATACATAATTAGATATTTCACCCTTGCCTTTTAATAACTGATTAATATGAGAAAAGCTCTCCTTTGCTCCCCCCCCACCTGTAACACCTACTGCTGCTATATAGACATCCTTACTTATACTTAACTTAGAAATAAATTTTTCTGCAACTATTGGTAAAGATCCACAATGAATTGGATATATGAGAACTATCCCCTCTGCTTCTCCATTAAAATTCGCTGCCTTTAGAGCCTTAGCCATAGATATAATTTCTCCACCGCCAAGGCTCGCTTTTATTTTTTTAGCTACATATAACGAATTTCCTGTTGATGTAAAATAAAATATCTTTATATTCATAAATATCTCTCCTATTCGCATATCATGTTCTTTTTGTTAGTAGACATCATAATTTGCAATAACCCTTGATTCTCAGACTTGAAAATTAACAGTTAAAATATAATCTTCTGCTGCTCAGCAACTTCCTTAGAAATTTTTAAGCTTTTCATTTCTCTTTCAGTAACCTTTTCATCTCCTTTTAAATTACCTATAAGCATTGGAGATTTAACATCATGACAAAGATTGTTCTCTTTTACATTTCTTACATTAAAATTGGCATAGCAGTACAAGCAATTATGCATACAGGTGTTATATTGACCTATATCAATGCTTTTAATGCAGTCACAATCTATCCTTTGAGTATCGTCTTTAACGAAATTTATTTTTCTTCCTATAATTTCTTGTATCAGTTCTTCATCTATGCATTTGCTTTTTTTAACTCCTACCGCTAACAAATCTACGCTTTCAGAACAAGCTTCGATAGAAATATTATAGTCTTTCCCTATAGCTACTAGCCTCTCTGAAATTTCATACATATCTTCATTAGTTATTTCTAATAATTTTAATCCACTAGTATTCATTTCAGTTTTACCATACAAATCTAAAAAGCTTATTATGCACTTCGTTGTATACCCCTGAAGTTCCCTGCATAGTCTTTCGAACCAATAATAGTGATAATTTTTATTATAGTAATCATTTAATAAAATGGGGTCATATCTCCAAATAACCTTTTTGCTACCAATTTTGCTAGATAGTTCTCTAAAGGTATTAATAATCTCTCTCTTCTTTCTAGTATTTACTTCAACATCCTCATCATAAGCATTCAGAGTAAACTGAAAGTAATACTCGTAATCTTTAATCTTATCAAGCTTTTCTAGCATAGGCTTCGGATCTTTAGACCAGAACACAATACAATCTATAACTTCAGGATTAATAACAATTTTGCTTACTTGTTTTCTATTAAATGGATTAGGCACATATACATATCCCTGCTGAACCCTATTTATAAACCATTCACTATAAAAGGAAGGGATATCTGTTCTTCTGCTTACACTTAATATCATATTTTCACCTACTATTTTTATTTGTTTTATTTCCACGTTATTTATACATTAGTATGATTTCTCATGTTCTAAAAGCCACTTCTTCTGTTTAGTCCACCTGTATATCCTATTAAACAGATGTCTGCTCTAATTACTATATTTCATAATGCAATTATACTAATGATATTTTTATCCACAATTATAAAATTAATTAACATTCTTTTCAATTTTAACATATTCTATAAAAAAATATAACGGATAGGCAATAAATGTCTATCCGTTATATTTTTTTAAACAATCTTGCCTTATGTTCTGCTACATATTTTTTCATCATCTAGCTCTTAATCTATTCCCCTATGCTATAAGGCAGTTTTATTAAAGAATTTTCATATACTTCTCTTAATATATTTAATAATTTTAGGGAAATATATTTCTGTAAGAATACTCATTAATAAATTAAGTTGAAGGAACACCCCCTTATAGCGGAGATAATGGAATGGCTACTTTTATTGGTAAATAACTAATAATGAACTAATATAAAAACCCTTCGTCCTAACACTATAGGACGAAGGGTAATTTCTTTGGTACCACCTAGATTTGTACAAATGTACACTCTTAAAATAGTACAGGCGTATATGCCAATACTACTTTCCTTTTATCTTTAAAACTATTTTGCTTTATTTAATGCTTCTTCAGCTAATTGGAAGAACTCACTAACCTTTAATGTTGCTCCTGAAATTGC
>JAJYBA010000149.1 GCA_021779235.1 Bacillota bacterium | reverse complement strand
TTGAAATTTTTGTAGTTCATATTTCACAGTAATATTTTTTTTACCACTATGTATTAATTCCCTTATAATGCCTAACCATCTACTTGTGTCAACTTGCCAATACTTAGAAACCTTCTCACCTAGATCTTCAGCATTGCTTGAACTTGGAAGGTTCACTGTATTTGCACTTATCATTTTGGACTTCATTGAAATTTTCTTTATTTCGTTGACATTTATCTTTTCAATTATATCATCAACACTGCCCAATATTTTGCACGCCATTCTTTCAAGGTCTTCATCATTGCCCCTAAACTTTGCATTTAAATTACCTGCCGCGCCGTTTATAATTATCACTTTGCAATTATATTTCTCTTCAATTTTTGTCCTAGTTTTACTAAAATAATCTGCAGATATATACAAATTATCTCCTTTAAGAACATTCCCATGAGCAGAAACTCTTAATAAAATTGCCATAATTTCATCATTTTGTTCATTTACAATCTTCATAATTCCTATTCTTTGGTCAACAACCCCTAAAGGATTTTCCCCCATGATTGCAGTTCCATTTTCAGTTTTCTCTCTTCTGTTAACTGCTATATCATTGTTAGTACACCCCCACCCAATTTTGCAAGGATGATAGTTTTCGTCTGCAGCTACAACACTATCGAAAATCCTATCCTCAAGAAATTTAGCATAGTCATTAGCTTGGCAGTCTTCATCAAGGGTTTTTGGTGATGAGTGCGTATGGGTATAACATAACATTACATTTTGTCTACTAATATTCAAGTATTCAGCTACCCTATCTCTTATTTTATCAGTTAATGGAACCGTTACTCCAATACTATCTACACTTAGTAAAACGAATTTTTCTTTTATATTATTAATTATCATAACAGAAGTCACAAGACGATCTTTAATCCCAATGCTTGGACTTTCTCTATGATAGCCATCCAACTCCACACTTACTTTAGGGGTAATGTCTATACTAGATATTCCCACATAAGTTTTATTCTTATTTAACACTTCTCTTCCTCCTGAACTTAAATTGCAAATTATTAACTTTTATTTAGAGTTATGCTCATCTTGTGAATAACTTAAAATCTATATCTCATTATAAAATTGATTTCATCTACTGCTGAGGCTATTTACTCATTCCATTAACTATCCCTTTTATTGCTTCAATTACTACCTGGGGCTTATCCTTCTGTATATAATGACTGCTCTCCTCAACAATAATATGTTTACCATAATCTGATAATGATACTAAGTCATTTTGATAGTTTAACCAGGTTTCTTCTGTAATGGCAGAAGATTTATCACCTTTATGGTCAGCGGTAAGGATAACTATTGGAATATTCCTTAATGCATCTTTTGTTCTTATTTCTTTTACTTGCTTTGCACTAATTAGTAATTCATCAAAAGTTTGCTCTGCACCAATCAATTGGCTTTTAGCGATTTCTATTTCTTTTGAAGAAGAGCGTTTCACCCTATCTTCAAATTGATTTTCATGTGAACAATCAACAAATATAATACCAGACACTTCTTTAGGGTATGTACCTGCGAATAATCTTGCATTATATCCTCCAATTGAATGCGCAACTATAATATAGGGGGCTTTAACCTTTGCTTTACTTAAAACAGTATGTAACTCGTGAACTTGGTCTAAGCTGCTTCTTGGCAATTCACCTGTATCACTATTTCTGAGACCCGCTCTATCGTAAGATAATGTTCTTGTACTTTTTGAAATTTCTGGTTGTACTAACGTCCAAACTTCATTGTCATCCCCTAGTCCTGATTCAAATATCACAGTTGGCGTTCCTTTTCCATTGCAATTAATGTTTAAACTATATCCACCAATATCAATCATATCCATTGTATACCCCCTATAAATATTTATCTAATTTGTATAAAATCCTTCTTATAAATCTAATTTCTAATCACCATATTTTCTGTAATCATTACACCCTTTAAGAAAGTTGCGAAATAAATTAATTCTATAGTAAAGTAAATATATTAAAAATTAAGTGCCATTAGTATTTCATTTTCGTCAACTTCTCCAGTATGATGAAATCCCAAGCCAATGTATAATTTTTTTGCGATTTCATCACCATCAATGTAACATAGGATAATCTTTGAATATTTTCCTTCACTTTTTATCCTTTCAATTATCAACTTCATTGCTTGTTTTCCATACCCTCTACCTTGATAACGCTCATCAATCATAAATTGGTCAATGATATAGGAGTTTCCCTCATCATAGTGTCTTAATAATATAAAACCCACCATTTTTTCCTCGCTATAAACAACAAATGGTATTGCAGTATCATAATAAACATATGCCTTTGCCAGAGACCTTGAGTTTGGTGCAACAAATTTTGTTTGATATTCTGCTACTTGTAACCTTAAACATTCTCTGTAATTATCCTTTGATATTTTTTCCAATCTAATCATTCCATTCACCCCACAAGTACAACACAAAGTGTTTATTCCTATTGTAATAAATGCAGCTAAATTAAATTTATTAAAACTTCTAAAGCATACATGAAACTATCAGTATAATAATATTCTTTATTATATGAAAAAGTATACTCAAATGCTATTTCTTAAAACTTTCCTTGTTGCTGACGTACTGAGCCTTAGACCGACGGGCTTGGCAAAGGAATGTGTTCGATTTGGCTCCAACGCCCTTCTCTACCGCACGAATGGCAGTGCTTTGTATAACGTCTTTTATTCCTAGGACATCTTCATTAATTCATTTATATCTCTAAAATCAGAACCCTTAAGAATAACTTCCTTATTTATCTTTGTTTCTTTTTTATATACTTTGTATGCATTTGCACTATCAATAGTTGAAATTATACGATAACTATCGTCTATAAACTCTATTGCACTGTTATTATCAAGTGCAATTCCCACAAAATCATATGTCATTATCATAGCCTCAAGCTTTTCACTATATCCTTCAAGATTATAATGAGGACATATAATCAACTCTAGAAATTTTAAACACTCAATTTCTATGTAATCACTAAATCCATCAATTCGAAAATCTTCTGTATTCTCACTTTCAAAATAATATCTTCCCCAACAAAGTGCACCAGCACTTTTTCCAGCTAATACTATTCCTTTTTCATATGCTTTATTTAGAATTTTATCCATACTGAATCTCTTAAAATAATCTATTAACCTCGATATAGATCCGCCATCAACGTAGACGATATCTGACGAAAAAACTTTTTCTCGAATTTCATTTTCTGTTGGCGTCTCTCTCACTAAAAAAAGTATATCTAACTTACAACCAAATTTTCCTTCATATATTCCCTTGAAAAATTCACAGTAATTGAGGTCGTCACCACCTGCCGTTGGAACATACAGTATTTTAGGATTCTTCTTGTTAGTTAATCTAATAATTTCTTCATCAATTAAATCTAATGTCAAAGGTGGAGTTACACCACCTATGGCAACTATCTTACCCATAAAATCATCCCCATAATATCTATTTTTCGTGCTACTTATGTAATCTAACGTTTTGTGTTGCTGACGTTTCCCAACTTAAGATAACTCCTAACTTAGGTTGGGAAATGTGCTTTGACGTCTATCCAAAGGTTCTTTTTATTTGAAAGATACATTTCATTTAAAATACTTGTTCTATTCTAATACACTCTAGCCAAGGCCAACTGCAATATATTGTTAGTTGATGTTTTAGATTTTTTGCTACCTTTTACGTGTAGGGCTACCCCACCCGAAAGTTTCCCACGTAGTTTATAGTAAAAGATTATTTCGTAGTAGCATTTCTTTTTTTTTATGTGTTTATATTGTTATTGGAATTCAGATATCTTGTATTATTGTATTCAAAATAAGCTTTCTTTTGTCGTTATTTAAACTATGATATACTCCTTCTTTCCTGTAATCTGGTATTATAAAACTGCCATCAATATTTAATAGGCTTGCTAAATGTTTATTAAAATCATAATGACTTACGGGTCTTTGTCCTGATATATTTATTATTCCTGTAAATTTACTATATGCAAGTTCAATTATTGCATCTGAAAGGTCATTTACATTAACAAAACTGGCATACATATTTGCTGTTCTCGAGTAATCTTTACCTGTTTCTGAAATCTCACAAAGTCCCTTCATTCTGAAATCCATTTTGCCATCATAATCATACCCGTAGATGCTCCCAGGTCTCACAATTACATGA
>JAJYBA010000148.1 GCA_021779235.1 Bacillota bacterium | reverse complement strand
TAAATAAGTCATGCATGTATATTATGAAAAGTGCTGAAGAAAAAATGGCAAAACCCAATGCTGCTGGAGTATAAAAACTAATTTCAGTTGAAACTCCTGAAAAAATAGGTAAGATAGTCCCAAACAATATATAAACAGCAAAAACATAAATAATATAACGAAATGCTGATAAAGTCTTTGCTTTGTTAACCTTAACATTAATTCTAGTACCAGTTTTGAACCTGTTCTTTAGTAGAACCACTATCAACATTAAAACCGAAAGAATGAATACCATAAAAAGTGGTAATGTTATTGGAGAAGAAGCATAAGAATGCACTGATTTTCCTTGTAAAATTCCACTTCTTGCTAGAAACGTACCAAAAACAGCTAAAATAAAAGGAATCATAGCAATTTGAGGAGATATTTTCTTCTTATGCACAATTGCAGTTAAAATAAGCCAAGGAATTAATGCTGCATTTTCAATTGGATCCCATGCCCAGTAACCACCCCACCCTAATGCCCTGTAAGCCCATAAACTACCAGAGAATATTCCAGCTCCAAGAAATAACCAAGAAGCAATTATCCATCTTCTATTAATTTTGCTAAAACACTGAGAAAATAACACCCCCATTGCAGAATATCCTATAAATACAAGAGGTGGATGAACTATCATCCATGGGTCCTGTAGCGCTTGATTAAGTCCATTTCCTTCCGCTGGTATATACTTCATAAGAGAAAATGGAGCACTTGAAAAAGCCAAGACCAAAATAATTGTACTTATTAGGGTATATACAATATAAGACTTATGCTCTCCCCTTGCCATCAAATTAATCCACATTGCAATCATTGCCCACAAAAGAAAAGAACCTTCCTGCCCTGCCCAAAGTGCTGAAATGCGGTAAATTGGTATTAGGTCCGTTGAAATATGATTAAATACATAAGCGTATTTAAAATTGAAAGTAAATTGATAATAAATAAGTAACAGTGTAGAAGCTGTTATGCAAAATATAGAACTAAATAAAAATAGATTCACCCAAAAACCTGCAAACTTATTTTTATGTAAAAATAAACTTATAATTAAATTACCTAAACTCATTATTAAAGCAATAAGAAGCAATATTTCACCCAGATTCATTTTTAATCTACTCCTTTATATCCGTGTATTTTTCCATTACCCTTTTGTTCATGACAGGCTGTACATTTTCTAATAAAGTCAGGTTTGCCATAAATTTTTATAGGTATTTTATTGTCTAACTCTAAGGTAGATGGCCACTCCGCATGTGGACTATTGTGACAGGTTTCACAGGTAATATAACCATTCATTGCCTCAGGTCCATTCTGAAGATATGACTCTCGGTATAATTGATTAGTATTAGATGCATAATTTTCTCCATGACAATCACCACAATCTGGCTCATTAAGCCACGCCTGTCTACCCTGTTTAAGGGAATTCGATATAGTCTCCATATCTCCATGACATTTACTACTACTGCAAGTATACCCTTCTGCTGCCATAACTCCTCTATTACATTTAGTTTCAACACCTGGATGACAATTATAGCAAGTAGTTTCTAAGCTTGACACAGTCATTTTAGAAGCATGATAATCGTGCATTGCCAGTGAAAGACCTTTAATGCCTTCTTTCCCCTTAGCATTTAATGCATTATCTGCATGACATTCATTACAACTGTGAGGATTGCCATTTATCGAATCATCATAAAGTTTTGTGCCTTGGTTTTTATCGTGGGATTTTAATATATTAGCATCTGTGTTAGTTTTTCCATGACAATTGCTGCAGAGCATTTCATTTGAAACCGGTGCAACAACTGCATCTTCTACAGCAATAATCTTCTTACTTATTACATTTTTCACTGTAATAGTCACGGTTTGATATGGATTTATAATTTTACTGCCATCATTGTATGGTGTAAGAGGAATATATTGAGCCTCATAATATTTTTTATCTTTTGACAGTTTACATGTTCCACTTAAATAATTACCTGTAATACCTTCATTAGGTTTTAAATTATAACCATAAGCTTTTGCATATTCCCAAAAATTAACCTTATCAATAGAAGAAGTATTATTATTAACCTCATACTCTACTGTTACCCCAACATTTATTAATTTGGCTTCTTCGATACCTTTTTCAAATACTTGTACACGAATTGTATTTGCTGGAGGAAGTATCATAAAAGAGGAGTAATCAGACTGAATACAGTGCATACCGCTATCATTGTAAGCCAATATAACGTATTCTTTGTCCTTTTGTATTAAAGTTGAAGTAGTTTTTAAAATACCACTGGAGGCCCATAGCATTATGAAACATGCAGCAACTAAAAGAATTGGTTTTAACAACTTTTTTAAATCTAAAGTAATGAAAACTCTCAAAATTCCACTCCTTTAATATATTAATCATTTAATTATATTAATAAATATAAATATAAATTCATAAAATCTTTCATTGTAGTTTTATCTTTATCCTAAGTAATTTCATTGATTATAGAAAATCTAGGTCTACAATTTGTACAATTATCAAAAACTTAACCTAGTCTCCTATTAAATAGCTAAAATGTCGTTTAAGTAACCTTTAAAAACATAATGAATAAAATAATTAAGAAGATAAATTACTTAATGGAGGAATAGAAATGCAATTAAAAGGTAGTAAAACAGAAAGAAATCTTCTAAGCACTTTTGCTGGAGAGTCAAGGGCTAGAAATAAATATACATTTTATGTAGAAAAAGCGAAGCAAGAGGGATATGAGTATGTAGCCTCTATTTTTGATGCAACAGCAAACAACGAAAAGGCTCATGCAAGAGAAGTTTTTGATTGGTTTCTTAAAATGAATAAAAATACAACTGATAATTTGAAAGATGCTGCACAAGGGGAATGTTTTGAAAGTAGCAATTTATATAAACAATTTGAAAAAGAGGCTAGAGCAGAAGGTTTTATAGAAATTGCAGATTTCTATAAAGAATTGCAGGAAGTAGAAGAAAATCATGAAATGAGATTTATGAAAATACATGAAAATCTTAAGGCGGGCATGATGTTTAAACGAAACATTGATGTAAAATGGCAATGTATGAATTGTGGATATATTCATATAGGAAAAGTGGCCCCTGAACTTTGCCCACTATGTAAGTTTCCAAGGTCTTACTTTAAAATCTATTGTGAAGACTACAACAACATGGAAGGAAATGCAAGGTATAACACATACACAAATATGAATAAAGATATTATCCACGATATTGGTGAAAGACAGCAGAAATTCACATTAGTGGAATTATCAAAATATAATGGTCTTGGTGGTAATCCTGCCTATGTAGCCGTAAATGGAATAGTTTATGATGTAAGTTCAGTTCAGCCTTGGGCTGGTGGCGTTCATTTTGGTGGTGTTTCTGCAGGAAAAGACTTAACGGAGAATTTTAATACTTGCCATGGAGCTTCAAAAATACTAGATAAATTACCCAAGGTAGGAGTAGTGACAGGGTAACAGATAGCTTCCTCTTTATTATATAAGGGGAAGCTATTTGTTGTAAAAAACTAATATGCATTGTGCTCTTGTAGAATGTGCCTTATAAATAGCTAAATTATAAGTTCTTGTAGGTTTAGTATCTCTTTCATTGCTTTGTTTTTCTTGAAATATATAACACCTCTGCATCATTCAATCCAGCATAAAAAACTTTCTCCACATTATTAATATTATGAGCCTTAAGTTGTTCTCTAACCCATTGCTCATCATGATTAGTACATTGCAGATTATTATACATTATTTTGCCATCAACAATTATGTCACTCATTAACCCATTGTATTGTGTTGAAATGTTTAAGTCACCAGTTGTTATTGGTTGTTTATTTACTTTCGGTAATACGCTTAACTCTCCATCACTCTCTACAGCTGCAAGTGCTACATCCTCTATATTAAATATGTCTTTTTCTCTTAATAGCATCATTAGCTTATTTATAGTAATCTTTACTTTTCTTAAATTATAATCTAATATTTTACCATTACTTATTAGTATAATTGACTCACCATCTACTAATTTTCTGAAATTAATACTTTTAATATCTAAGTAATCTGTAATAACAACCAATGTAGTAATAACAATTGCTGATATTGTAGCTAAGTATGGGGATTCTTGTGATCCCAATGCTATTCTTACTGCAATAGACCCAAGGGTAATTCCAACTATAAAATCAAAAAACGTTATCC
>JAJYBA010000147.1 GCA_021779235.1 Bacillota bacterium | reverse complement strand
ATCCATCAGTTTGCATAACTATCACTTCCTCGATGTTATTATACATAACTATTATACATTTCTATTCATATAATTTAGTTTTCATTAAATATCATGTGTATAACCTACTATATTAAATTTTCTAGATAGAGAATCAATGAACTGATTATAGAAAGGACACTTTTTTGTATGCAGATTTAGTTGTAAGGACTGAGAGTTGATAATTATGGTATAATTTAAATGTAGAAATATACCAATAAATATAAAAGGTTTGGTGAAAAAAATGTACGAAAAGATACTAGTGGTTGATGATGAAACTAGGATTACTGATACTATAACCTATGCTCTAAGACGTGAGGGATTTAGTGTAGAGACTGCTTACGATGGTGCAGAGGCCTTAAAAAAGGTGGAGACCTTCCGTCCGCTGGTTTTAATACTTGATATTATGATGCCTAAATTCAATGGATATGAAGTGCTGAAGAAAATACAAAACACAACTAAAATAGGTATAATTATGCTCACTGCTAAAAGTGATATTGTAGATAAGGTTTTAGGATTAGAGCTAGGAGCTGATGATTTTATAATTAAACCTTTTGATATGCGGGAACTTACAGCACGGGTTAAATCCCTCGTTAGAAGACTTGAGAAAGTAGCATCAACTGATATTAAGGAAGAACTAATATTAGGGAAGCTTAAGATTATTGTATCCGAAAGAAAAGCCTTGCTAGAAGGGATAGCTTTAAATTTAACCCCTAAGGAGTTTGACCTTTTGGTTTTATTAGTGTCACATAGCGAAAGAGTGTATACTCGGGAAGAACTTTTGGACTTCGTTTGGGGAATGGAGTATATTGGAGGTACTCGAACAGTAGACATCCATATGAGGAGATTAAGGCAAAAGTTAGGATCAACCTATGAGGATATGTTACAGACCGTTCATAGCGTAGGCTATAGGGCTGCAGGAGGAATTCATGAAAATTAGCATTAGGACTAAATCTAATCTATTTCTTGCAGCACTCTTGTTGCTCACGGTCAGCATGCTAAGCTTATTGGTGCTGAACGAAGTAAAAAAAGAACAAAAGAGACATTATGAAAGTCAACTTAGTCAGCAAGCTAAGGTGGCCAATCTCTATATTCGTCAGATTTACGCCCTAGATAGTGATATAGAAAATAAGGAATTTCTTAAAAACAAAGGTGCAGAACTGGCGAGGCAAGTGGGAATGCTAAGTGGTATGCAGGTAATTTTGTATGATATGGAAGGCGTGGAAGTAGGAAATTCGTTTCCCCTAAATTCAAATGATGATATGAATACTACCGTGTCCTATGCATTGAAGAACAAAGTTGCTTATGAAGTTTATGGAGAGTTTGTTTATTATTCTGCTCCAATCAGTAGTAGTGATAAACAAATAGCTGTGGCTGAGTTTATATATCCATTAAGTGAAGATATTAATTTCATTAAAAACATAATTATGATTTTTGTGTATATAGGAAGCTTGGTGTTTATTTTTAGTTATATCATTGGGTATGGTTATTTCAACAGTATGGTTAGTGATATTTTGAAGCTGAAAGAGCGTATAGATAACATAAAGATAGGCGGAGTCAGGAACGATAAGGTATTAAAGAGAAGTGATGAACTTAAAGAACTTGAGCAAGGAATATGTTTCATGGACGGCAGAATTCAAGAAAATATTAAAGATATGGAAATGGAACAAGAAAAATTAAGACTTGCAGTAGAAAAGCTCAAAATATTGGAGAAGGAGCAGAAGCATTTCATTGGAAACATAACTCATGAGTTTAAGACTCCTTTGACTGTCATCCGTGCCTATGTAGATTTGATAGAAATGTATAACGATGATCCAAAGCTTATGGAAGATGCAAAGAAGAATATCACTAAGGAAACAGAGCGGCTTTTAGACATGGTGGAAAAGGCTCTTCATCTATCCTCACTGGAAAAATACGATTTTGAATATAATGCTCAGCCTATTGAAATCATGGAACTTTTGCAAGATGTTTGCAATCGTATGAATATAAAAGCTAAAAAGTTTGAATTGTCAATGCACCTTGATTTTAAAGCAGCGTCTATACTGGCAGATCGTGAAAGTGTAATGCAGATTTTTATTAATATATTGGATAATGCCATTAAATATAATCAGCCTAAGGGTGAAATATTTGTAAGTAATTATATAGATGAGAAAAATGTCTGTGTTCTAATAAGAGATACAGGGATTGGTATACCTTTTGAATCTAAAGAAAAGATTTTTAAGCCCTTTTACATAGTAGACAAAGAACGTTCTAGACAGACCAACGGAATAGGACTAGGGCTAGCTTTGGTTAAGGAGTTGGTTGAAACACAAAATGGTAACATAGAACTACTAGATACAGAAGAGAAAGGAACAACCATAAAAATTTCATTTCCTCTTTTTCTTTAAAAGTTTACAATTTTGAAACAAATAGGTATATTTTTGAAATAATATGCTGATATTATATGTTTATCAAAAGGAGGAATGTATATGTTAAATAGAAAATTTATACTGATTACAGCTTGCATAACTCTCATGGCTACTTTTTCAGCTTGTTCTAAAAATCAGGCATCCAATCGTGAAGAAGTCAAGGTGGGAAGCAAAAAGATTACAGTGATTAATAATGATAATACTTCAGCTTACAATGAACTAGCATTAAAGAAGATTAACAATATAAAGGGAGTACGTGCTTTTGAATGGATAGATGAAAATACTATTCTAATTTCTAAAGAAAATACAGGATATCCTAAAATTTTTACTGAAGGCGGAATGGTATATCCTCAGAATTTGTATTCATACGACCTTAAGACAAATGAAACAAAATTGATACTTGGCTCAGAAAATAGTATGGGGAATGCAGTGCTATCACCTGATAAAAAGCATGTATTTTACAAAGAGGGTATAGAAAACTTAACAGGTTTTATTCTAAACCTTGAAACAAAACAAAAGTTTCAAATTACAGAAAAGGATAGCATCTATCCTACAGAAGGACAATGGGTAGATAATGATAAGGTGATCTTTAGTGCTCTTCCACAAGGTAAAATTTACATGGCAGATACCAAAGGAAAGGTAACTCAAATAGCAGATGCAAAGGGACTTGCCACAAACACTATAAAAGTTAAGAATGATTTATATTATAGTGTTGGGGAAAAACTATATAAACAAGCAGTAGACAGCAAGGAAAGAAAACTTTTAAGGGAAGACGTAGCCTTATTAATACCTTCTCCGGAACGAACTGAATTTGCACTAGTGAAGCATAATGCTGAAACTAAGAGAACACTAACACTTTCTGATTTAGAGGGAAAGGAAACTAAGACTTTAGCAGAGGGTACACAAATTATGGGCACAAGCTGGTCAAGTGATAGCTCAAAGCTTGCTTATACTGTTGCTTCGAAAAGTAACGGAGAAGCTGGGCTATTTGTAGTTGATGTGAAAAGTGGAAAGGTAGTGCAACTTGCTGTAGATATCCAGTATATCTCTGATTCAGTAAAATGGAGTCCCTCAGGAAAGAGACTGTTGGCCTCAAATTTTATAATGGAAAACGGTAAAAATTCTGTTGTGTCATATATTATTGATTTAAAGTAGGCCTAAGAAGTGCAATCGTATTGGCGTGCTAAAATATTTTTGAGCTATACTTCATAATAAAATGGATAAACTATATAAGATACTGAATTTACGTAGTGGAATTTCTATTCGAAGGGAGATTACTTATGAATAAAAATGACTTAGAAGAAACAAAAGGAATTAGTAAACAATCGGGAATCAATAGTGGTGTTAGTGGTGCTTCAAACGCTGCAATGACTAGTATGTATAACATGTCTAATATGACAAGCGGACCTAGAGATGTAATACTTGAAGATCAAGGACAATTATATGCTCGTTCAGCAGCAAATAAAGGCGCTAATAAAAAATAATTTTAAGGCAGGATGATCCTGCCTTAATTTTTTTATTGAGGGATATGAAATTATTCATACGCAAGGAAAAGAATATATTTTTGAAGAAATATAGGATCTTTTTATTTATGACTTCCAGGGACTCTTATGATTGAAGTAAATTTGCTGTGGTTATTTGACACCTAAAGAATGTTATGGTATATTGCTAATGATACCCATATATGAGAAATTATTAATTATTTATATACCTACATACATAGGTGTACTTATCAAAGTAATAATGAATTATAATAATTGGAGGGATGTTGGATGAAAAGGTTAATT
>JAJYBA010000146.1 GCA_021779235.1 Bacillota bacterium | reverse complement strand
AATGCTTTGTTACAGATATCATCAGTTGTTTGAATATCGGTGCTCCTACTATTTCACATCATATCAAAGAATTGGTGAATGCGGATTTGATTAGTACCGAGAAAAAAGGAAGGTTTTTAATCTGTAGAGTAAATGAAGAGTTAATTGAGGAAGTTAGAGAATTGTTATCATTAAAAAATAAATAATTATCGCACTCTTTAAAAACCGCCAATAATTCGATAGTTATGAAATTGTTAAAACATAGAATTGTTTATCGAATAAGGATTATAAACTCTTGCAAAAATATAAAATAAATTTATATAATTAATAAAATTTATATATGCTTACCTAGGACAGATGGGGGTCTTGATTTTTGATCCTTTCTTAGGTAAAGCCCATTGATGGAGGTTTGTTATGAAAGTATTTTATTTCACTGCTACTGGTAATAGTTTAGATGTTGCTAAGAGGTTTGGAGGAGAACTTTATTCCATACCAAAAATATTAAAAGGCAATCAATTTGATTTTGAAGATGAGAAAATAGGAATAGTATTTCCTTGTTATGCAATTGGTGTTCCCAGTATTGTACGCGAATTTATAGAGAAAATAACGCTTAAGAGCCCTTATATTTTTGCTATTATAACCTACGGAAATACCCTGGGTGGCTGCGTTAATTGGTTTAAAAGTTTTGCAGAAAAGAATAATATTCATATACAATATGCAGAAGGTTTGCTAATGATTGATAACTATTTGCCAATATTTAATATTGAAAAGCAGAAGCTTAAAGAAAAGAATATAGAAGAAAATTTGAATCGTTTGGTAACCGATGTGAGTCAAGGGAAAAAGTATATAAATGGTGGAACGTTCTTTAGTTCAATGGCCACGGACGCAATTCAATTCATATACAAAATAAATCCAAACATTAATTCAGATAAGAAATTTTCTGTTTCCGATAAATGCAATGGTTGTGGAACCTGTGCCAAGGTTTGCCCTCGAGATAATATAATAATTGACAAAAATCCGCACCAGCTTAAACCAATTTATGGAGGCCATTGTGAATTTTGCCTTGCCTGTATAAACCTTTGTCCACAAAAATCCATTACATTAAAGAAAGAAAGCAATCCCAATGCACGGTTTATGAATGAAAATGTAACTTTAAAAGAAATTATTAATGCAAATGATTAAATATAAGTAAAAAAATTAGGGTGGTAGATTTATGATATTTAAAAAATTATGTATAGACGATAAAAACATTATAGACAAATATATTTGTCCATATAAATTCTTAAGTTGTGAATATTCTTTTACAAGCTTGTATATTTGGAAGGATGCCTGCGACATTCAATATGCCATATATAAGCAAACTCTTATACTAAAGAAGAGGGACTTTGAAGGAAACTATCATTTCATGCAGCCTTTAGGATATTCTAAAGAAGACTTAGGCGAAATTATAGAGAAATTAAAGGAATATAGAGAAGAAAATTCTATGAAATATTTGTTTAAAGATCTAGAGGAGAACTTTATAGAGGAATTTAATGTTTTACTTAACGAAAAAAACGATTTTTATATAGAAGAAGACAGAGATAACTTTGATTACTTATATGAAGCAAAAAAGCTTATGACTTTATCAGGTAAAAAGCTTCACTCAAAGAAGAATCACTATAATGCTTTTACTAAAAGCTACAATTATGAAGTAGTAGAAATAAATGCTGAAAAAGTAATTAACGATGTTATAGGTGCCGCACAAAAGTGGTATGAAGAAACAGATGAAAAAGATATTAAGCTATACTATGAACTTCTGGCAATAAAGGATATAATTAATAATATGGATTTATTAAATCTTAAGGGAGTAGCAGTATATGTAGATGGAAAAGTAGCGGCATTTAGTATTGGTGAAAGTTTGAATGAAAAACTTGCTGTAATTCACATTGAAAAAGGTGATAAAAATATAAATGGTATATATAGTTTTATCGCAAAAACATTAATAGATAAATGTTTTAATAATGCAGAAATAATAAATAGGGAGCAAGACATGGGTATTGATGGACTTAGAAAATCTAAAATGTCTTATTATCCTTTAAAACTAGAGAAGAAATTCATTCTTAGCTTCTAATGATAACTACTGATAAAATAGCTACTTTGAAAGGTTAAGAATATATTAAAAAAGAGAGGTATTCTATTATGAAAAAAAAATCAGGACTTGCTGTTTGGGTTATAATTTTTGTTGTTTTTGCAATATTTATGTTTCCCAAAACAGGTAAGACTTCAACAACTATTAGTTTTGATCAATTTCAAACTAATTGGACAAATAATACTATAAAAAGCTTCATGGTCAAAGATGATGAAATGTCAGTTTCGGGAACTTTAAAAAATGGAACTACCTTTGAAACCATTGTTCCATCTGCTAGATTATTTGAGTTTATTAAAGATCATCCAAAGAATCCAGCTATTTCTGAAACATATCTAAAACCATCAAGCTCCTTAATGTGGTTACAGACTTTGCCTAATTTGCTATTCATATTACTGCTTGTAGGCTTTGGGTTCATGTTCTTTAAACAATCCAAGGGTGCCGGTGGAAGCGGTGGTGTAATGAACTTCGGGAAAAGTAAAGCAAAGCTTTCTGACCCTAACGCTAAAAAAGTTAATTTTAATGACGTTGCAGGAGCAGATGAAGAAAAAGCTGAGCTTGCAGAGATAGTTGATTTCCTAAAAGAGCCAAAAAGATATGTAGAAATGGGTGCTCGTATACCAAAGGGTGTTTTACTCATCGGTCCACCAGGAACTGGTAAAACACTTCTTGCAAGAGCTATTTCAGGAGAGGCCGGAGTACCATTCTTCAGCATCTCAGGTTCAGATTTTGTGGAAATGTTTGTAGGGGTTGGTGCCTCCAGAGTGCGTGATTTATTTGAGCAGGCGAAAAAGAACGCACCATGTATAATTTTTATAGATGAAATTGATGCTGTGGGAAGACAAAGAGGTGCAGGCGTTGGTGGCGGCAATGATGAAAGAGAACAGACATTAAACCAACTGCTAGTTGAGATGGATGGTTTTGGAGAAAATGAAGGAATAATAATGATTGCAGCTACAAATAGAGCAGATGTACTTGACCCGGCACTACTAAGACCAGGTAGATTTGACAGACAAATACTTGTTGGAGTACCTGATAGAAAAGGTAGAGAAGAAATTTTGGCAGTTCATTCTAAAAATAAGCATCTTGAACCAGAAGTTAAACTTAGTGTACTTGCTAGCCGAACACCGGGATTTTCAGGTGCAGACCTTGAAAACTTAATGAATGAATCGGCACTTTTAGCTGTAAGGAAAGATAAAAAGCTTATAGGAATGACTGAACTTGAAGAAGCAGCTACAAGAATAATGGCTGGGCCTGAAAAGAAAAGCAGAGTGATAATTGAAGCAGATAGAAGACTTACAGCTTATCATGAAGCAGGTCACGCCATTGTAATGAATTTACTTCCAAATTCAGATCCTGTTCACCAGATAAGTATAGTTCCTAGAGGAAGGGCTGGCGGATATACTATGCGTCTTCCAGATGAGGACAGATCATATATGTCTATGTCAAAACTCAAAGATGAGCTTGTAGGACTCTTAGGTGGTAGAGTAGCAGAAAAACTAGTTATTGGAGATATAAGTACTGGTGCTAGTAATGATATTGAAAGAGCAACCACTATAGCAAGAAAAATGGTAATGGACTATGGTATGAGTGATGCTCTTGGAACAATTGCCTTTGACTCAGGGAGTGATGAAGTATTCCTTGGAAGAGACATGGGTAAAGGTAGAAGCTTTAGTGAAGTAACTTTAAACAAAATAGATGTAGAAATAAAAAAACTTATAGATGAAGCATATGAAAAAGCATTAACACTTCTAACTGAGAATAGGAGTAAACTTAATGCTGTTGCAGAAGAGCTTTTAATAAGAGAAAAGCTTGAAGCAGTGGATTTCCAAGAAATATTTGCAAGAAGCTAATTAATGAAAGCATAGGCTACCATGCCTATGCTTTTATTTTTTTGATTTGAAGCAATTAATCTATAAAGTTTATTTTATTCAATAATGAGACCTAGTATGGCAGATAGAGAAATTGCTTGTATAGTGGTAACTTTAGCACCCCTAACATCTGGAATATTTATTCCCATACCTTCAATATCACAACTAGTAAAATCAATTCCTTTAAGACTTGTGAAATTCATTTGAGTCTGAACTAGATTAGATTCTTGAAATTCAACTTTGGAA
>JAJYBA010000145.1 GCA_021779235.1 Bacillota bacterium | reverse complement strand
CTATGCTATCTTACTGTAGATTGTCAAGCAAAATTGACCCCCATTTACGTTGTAATTTGACCCCCCACTAGGTTAAATTACAACTAAATTATAACCATCAATCTTAAGACAATTTGCTTTAACAACAAAACACCTAGAAGCATGATCAATTGATACATATTTGTTTAATTCCATAACTCTATCTTTAATAAGGTCTTTGACCATTTCATCAAAATCCGAATTAGGCGGAGCCTCCGTAGAGGCGTTAATTCTGTTCTTATTAGTCTTAAAAGGCATTTGATTATCAAGTTCTTCCAAACTCATAAATTCTGCAGTATCAGAGGCTTTCGCCTTATGCTTATACAGCCTAGTAGCAGAGTCAAAAAAATAATCAGTCCCATTAAATAGTCTTCTTTTTACTTGTTCAAAAGTAAGATTATATTTATCTCTAGCTAGTATTCTAGCAGCGCTTTTACCATTTTCATTTATTTCATTAACGAATTCATCAAAATCTATTGGTATATGATTTTTCAATTATTATTCCTCCTCTAGGTGGCTCTTTACTCTATAACTATCACCTGTTATACTAATAACATGGGAATGATGAAGAAGCCTATCAAGTATTGCAGTGGCTGCAAGTTCACTAGTAAATACCTCATCCCATCTATTAAAAGTTAAGTTAGTTGTTATGATAAGGGAGCTTTTTTCATATCTTTGTCGGATTAATTGAAAAAATATGCTCTCTTTCTCTTTGTCCATTTTTAAATAGCCAAGTTCGTCAATTATCATTAAATTTATTTTAGACAGTTTAAACAATCTTTGTTTTAAAGTGCCTTCAAGTCTAGCATTATGCAAATCATCCATGAGGTCAATTGCATTTACAAAGAGTACTGTCTTGCCATGCTCACAAGCTTTCAGTCCTATTGCTTGGACAAGATGACTTTTACCAACCCCTGGCGGGCCAATAAAAACAATATTTTCTTTTTTGTCCATGAAACTTAATGTAGCCAAATCTTGAACTTTGCCCTGGTTTATACTGTCCGGATAACTAAAATCAAAATCATCCATTGTCTTAAGGTCATTAAAATGAGCATTTTTTATATTCCTAAGTCGTAGACGTTCAATTTTGCCGCCTTCTTCGACCTTTAGAAGCTTGTACAAAAATTCTCTGTAGCTTAACTTGTTAGCGATAGCAGCCTGTATCTCTTCATCATACCTAGCGTGTATATCAGGTAATTTAAACTGTTTAAGTAACACCTGTATATCAGCATTAATATCTATAGTTTCAGTTTTCACCATTTGTTCCAGCTCCCTTCTCGTAGTAAGAAAGGTGTCTTACTAATGCATTTTCATTCTTTAAACTATACTTATTCTTTTTGGCGTCAGCCAATGTAAGTTCTACAGTTTCATGTTCAATTATTAAAGCTAAATATTTTTCTTTAATTAAAGATTTCACATTATCTATTTTCAAAATCTTGTTTTCTATACAATGCTTAAGTATAATATCAAGGTCACATATATCGTACAAATCCTTTAATTTCAGGAACTCCCGCGCATGAAAATGGGGCTGATTTGTTACCCTTGACACAAGTTCATAAAACTCATTTCCATGTTTAAATGTTTTTTCAAAAACCCTTCTAATTTCAGGTATAGAGGATGGAACCTTAGCTGCAATAGCCTTATAATCAGCTGTATCTTCAAATTTTTTATGTTTACCATCAAGTACAGCGTAGCTCTTGATTAGCATTAAATCAAAGTCATATACTTCAAGTATAAATCCATATACTATTCTTATTTTGACCTGTTTATCTACATATTTTACAGGAACACTGTATCTATTAGTTCCCACCATCACAAAAGAATCTGTACTTACAGTTCTTATCTCTAACTCCGTATCTATAACCTTTTTCTTGTAGAATTTTTTCAAGCTGTTTTTTTCTTCCTCAAACATATCATCTGGCGTCCTTTTAGTTGTACCATGAATTTTTTTATTCCAGTTTCTCATAAACTGTTTGATTTCAGCATTCAGTTCCTCCATTGTTCCAAAGCTATTTCCTTTTATGAATTGCTCCTCAATATATTGATTTGGCTTCTCTATTTTGCCTTTAGTTCTGGGCCTTAACGGCAGACATGCGTTTGGTTCTGTTCCAAGATAAGTGAATAGCTTTAATGCACTTTGGTTAAAATCTACTTCTTCTCCTTTTTTATGTCCTATAACTAAAGCTTTAGGGTTATCAATAACTAACTCTTTTGTAGTTCCGCCAAGTTCAATGAATAAATCCTGTATAGCCTCATAGATGGCTACGCCATTAACCGCCATTGAACATACTGCAGCCTTTTTTCTTGAATACGATAGTATCATGGTAAAACAATATATTTTAGTTTCTATACCAGCTATAACCATTTGATACTCTCCCCAATCAAACTGTGCTTGATCTCCTGGAGGTGTTTCAAACCTTACTGTAGCTCTCTTGCTTATCAAAACTTTCTCTTCATTTAAAGTTTCAAGATATCTGTATACTGGATTTATGCTTCCTTGATACCCTAATTTACACAATTCATTAAAAATTCTTGTACCAATATAGGCATATTGTTTGTCCAAATACCATTCTCGAATTTTATCCTTATAATCGTCAATACTAGTTTTACTAACTGATCTTGAATATTTAGGCTCATCCTCTTTCTTAATTAAGCTTTTTACAGTATTCTTTGACATATTTAGCTCTCTAGCTATTTGTTTTATAGGCACCCCTTTGTTATGCATATTTTTTACTGTATACCAGTCTCTCACGTCCTTCACCTTCTATCTAATGCCTCCTTCATGTATACATTATATTAGTTACACATAAAGGATATTATTTTTAAGTGAAGGGGTCAAATTTCAGTGTAAAAAGGGGGTCAATATTCATTATAAATCAACAGTTATTGCTCTTACATCAAGAATACCGTGTTTATCCTCAATATATTCTTTTTTCAATTCTGTATTAAGTAATATCACATCTTCTATCCTATCTTTCAACACAGAATTTAAGAAGGAAATTAATATATCAGTATTTCTTTCATCTCCAAATAGCATTTTAAATACAAAATCATTCTTAGGAGACATCAAAAAATCATCTTCATTTTCTACAAACTTAGCCATATTATCACTTCCAAAGTTATTTTATTTTCTATACTTTAATTATATCCTATTTTTTCTTTTCCTTACAATAATATTTATTACAAAACTTTGATGAATGACGACTAACGTTCCTTGTTGCTGACGTTTCTGAACCTTAGCGCGACGCGCTTGGTGAAGGAATGTGCCTTGGCGATGATTTTAAGATTAACTACAATTTAAGAAAGACTTACATATAGTACTTATTAGATTCAAAGTACTCTCCAGCCAAGACGGATAGCAACATTTTGTTAGATGTCGTTATACTAAAACACCCATTATATACATATTTTTCTGTGAATTATTTTAAAATACAGACAACCGTTATAATTGTCTGTATTATAGTTTATTCTGATATTTTACTTACATCAATATTTAAATTTTTCAAGTCAATTACTGCTCCAATTTTCATGAGAATATCCAGTCCAATTAGGCCATTTATTTCGCCTCTTGTATCAATCATACCAAAGTCTATTTCAATATCATTTATGCTTTGAGAACCTAATATGACTTCGTTAATTTTCTTTATAAAAGCATTATGTGAACTGCCTCCAACACCATAATACTCCATAATTCTATCGCCTAGCTCAGCATATATTCCAATATCATCTACTGCATCAGGTGAAATAATTGAGCCTGCAGCCCCAGTATCAATTACTACATTATTAACTATCTTCGAATTACCTTTATAAGAAATCTTTATGGACGTAAATATCAATCCGTCTCTATATTCAATCTTCATTAGATTGCACCTCTATATCCTCTTATGGTCTTTACCTCAATAACTATACTTTCATTTCCTGTATGATAAACTAGGGTATTATCTCCTGAGTGAACTAACTCTTTTGTTGCTTCTTTGTTATCATTAATAACTTTTATAACAGCCATGTCATCAATATATTTTTTGGTTCCTTCCATATGTGATTCTAATATCTGAAGCTTTACAAATTTATCTGGATATGTTCTTCTTACCTCTTCCCATTTCATGTAAAACACCTTCCTTATCGTGAATCGTTTATTATATATATTATAACAGATTGCATTGGTTATTAAACAATATTAGCAAATATAGTACCTACAAAATGACGCCTAACGTTTAGG
>JAJYBA010000013.1 GCA_021779235.1 Bacillota bacterium | reverse complement strand
ACTCCCCTGCATTTTTGCCTTTAATTGGTAACTCTTATGTAAAACAACCTTTCATTAAAGCATAGTTAAAATACTTGATTAAATCAACAGATAGTTTAGAATTATATTCTATTTTATTTGGAAGAATGTATAAACTTAACCCAAAGCTTATTTAATAAATCTTCATTTAATCCTGCTCTCCATATTTTATACATTCTTTATATATCATTTTTAACCTCTGCCTACCAATTACTTGATGAACTACAATTTAATAATATCATATATTTTATCTAACCAGTACGGGGATACTACATATTATATAAGTTAGCGAGAACTTGCACTTTTTAGCGTTAGCAAAGAGTTTACTAATCCATTCATAATCTCTCCCATTTCTTCTTCCTCTTCCCACCTTAATTCTATCAACTCTTTGCCCTTTAAACCTAACCTATTTGCGGAAGAAAAAAATAAAAGCATGAATGGATACAGGGGATAAATCCTGCATTTCATTCATGCTTAGGGACAGGAATTGAGGGCTGAGTGAATAATTTCATATTGGATATTTCAGAAATAAAAAAGTCACGTACCTAACCGATTAAGGCTAAATACGCGGCTTAATATTTTGTTAATTCTGAAACTATTTTAGTAGTTTTTGAAACTATTTTATAAGTTTTAGAACCTTATTATTATGGAACACAGAAATTTATTTCTTCATTGCTTCTTCGATAGCAACTGCAACAGCAACTGAAGCACCTACCATTGGATTATTACCCATTCCAATGAATCCCATCATTTCAACATGTGCTGGAACTGATGATGATCCTGCGAATTGAGCATCTGAATGCATTCTTCCCATAGTATCAGTCATTCCATATGAAGCTGGACCTGCACCCATATTATCTGGGTGCAGAGTTCTTCCTGTACCACCACCTGATGCCACTGAGAAGTACTTCTTACCTTGTTCTGTACATTCTTTTTTGTATGTGCCTGCTACTGGATGTTGGAATCTTGTTGGGTTAGTTGAATTACCAGTAATTGATACGTCAACGGATTCTGAATGCATTATTGCAACACCTTCTCTAACATCGTCAGAACCGTAACATCTAACCTTAGCTTTTTCACCCTTTGAATATGCAATCTCTTTAACTATTTTAACTTCACCAGTTAAATAATCAAATTGAGTTTGAACATAAGTAAAACCGTTTATTCTTGAAATTATTTGAGCTGCATCTTTTCCAAGACCGTTTAAGATTACTCTTAATGGTTCTTGTCTCACTTTGTTTGCTGATCTAGCAAGCCCAATTGCGCCTTCTGCAGCCGCAAAACTTTCATGACCTGCAAGGAAAGCGAAACACTTAGTTTCTTCTTTAAGTAACATTGCAGCTAAGTTTCCGTGACCTATACCTACTTTTCTATCATCTGCAACTGATCCAGCGATACAAAATGCTTGTAAGCCTTCTCCGATTGCGACTGCAGCATCAGCAGCTTTTGTACAGTTCTTCTTTATTGCTATTGCAGCTCCTAAAACGTATGCCCAAGCAGCATTTTCAAATGCTATCGGTTGTATTTCCTTACATATTGTATAAGGATCGAAACCTTTTGCTTCACAAAGCGCCTTTGCGTCGTCTAAAGTTTCCATTCCATATGCTCTAAGAACTTCTGTTATTTTGCCTATTCTTCTTTCATAACTTTCAAATAAAGCCATAATTTCACCCTCCTTTAATTATTCGTGTCTTGGATTAACGTATTTTGTAGCTTCATCAAATCTACCGTATGTTCCAGTAGCTTTCTTTATAGCTTCGTTAGCATCTATTCCCTTTTGAACCATTTCCATAACCTTACCTAGGTGAACGAATTCATAACCTATGATATCGCCTTCTTCGCCTATAGCAAGTCTGTTTACATAGCCTTCAGCCATTTCTAAATATCTTGGTCCCTTATCTAAAGTACCATACATAGTTCCAACTTGACTTCTAAGACCCTTTCCTAAATCCTCAAGACCTGCTCCAATTGGAAGACCATCTTCTGAGAATGCAGTTTGTGTTCTGCCATATACTATTTGTAAGAATAATTCTCTCATAGCAACATTTATTGCATCACAAACTAAGTCTGTGTTTAATGCCTCTAATATAGTCTTTCCAGTAAGAATTTCTGCTGCCATAGCTGCTGAATGAGTCATTCCTGAACATCCAATCGTTTCAACTAGAGCTTCTTGGATAATACCTGCTTTAACATTAAGTGTTAATTTACAAGCTCCTTGTTGTGGTGCACACCAGCCCACTCCATGAGTTAAACCTGATATGTCTGAAACTTCCTTAGATTGTACCCATCTACCTTCTTGTGGTATTGGTGCTGGACCATGATTTGCTCCTTTTGCTAGAACGCACATATGTGCAACTTCTGTTGAATACATCATATTATAAAATCCCCCTCCTTGATAATAATGCTTATGAAAACCCTAAGGATTTGTCCACATATTGCAATTGTCTTTTTATTACCCTTCATGAAGGTAACTGCCAACTGTTTTATTTTAGCAAATACATCAGAATGAAACAACACTTTTTTTTGTTATTTTTCAGTTTTGTTGAGAATTTATCAATTATTTTACTAATATATTTTATAATAATAAAATGTAAACCTTATCACTAATAATTGGAGTTTTTCATTCTATCAATTTGGATATATATATATTAGCAAATGGCATTAAACAATACCTATGGGTAAAGATAAAACAAAATATAAAAAATCTATAATTACAATATTCACCATAAAATAATAAAAGGTTCTCATCGTAATTTCCTTTTAATCTTTGTAAAATAAATACATTCTATCAATATAAAAGTACGACAAGTTATGATATGCGACATAATCTATTTAATCCGGCAATTGTATATTAAATGAATTCATTGCATATTAATTATTGTAATAAATCTATGTAAGAGGGGGATTTCTTATGAGAAAAATAAAAAATTGGGGTCCATTAACACTTACAATTATTCTGCTTTTTACTTTTACCTCTTGTTCTTCAAATCAAAGCGGTACTACTAAAGTTTCCTTTCTTAAGGATTCTAAGACAGTTCCTGCCGAGCTAGCAGAGGCTTGTGCAAAAGACTTTAAATATTCCTACACTAGAAATGAATTTGACAGAAGTGATCATGTGCCTTTTGCCCAAAATGGAATAGGTGAAGTTTTCTTTGAGTGCGGACCTTTTACAGGCTATCATACTGATAAAGATAACATCTCAGTCATTCAAAAAGATGCTCTTGTAAGAGTATGTAACGTAGCCACTTCTATTGCAAATGAAATGGCAAAAAATCCAGACAAATATACAAAATAATAAAAAAGATGTGCTAGACAAGTCTAGCACATCTTTTTTTCTAGTTATTCTGCACTCTTAAGTGATTCTATCATATCAATTTTATCAAATCTATTATACATAGCCAAGTTTACAACTACAGAAAATAGAATTGTAAGTAAAACAGAATACATGAAATAAATTGGACTAATCTTTTTTAAAAACATAATTGCATCTGTTTCTGCAGTAGTGATTACAAAATTGTTAAGTAGAATTCCCATGAATATTCCTGTTAAACTTCCTATAATGGTCAATATGATGTTTTCTCTGTATATATATTTTGCAAGTTCATTATTATAAAACCCTAAAAGTTTTATCGTTGCTAGTTCTCTTTTTCTCTCACTAATATTTATATTTGTAAGATTAAAGATTACAACGAAGGCCAGAATCCCTGCTGATACTATTAACACTAATACCACAGAATTTATACTTTTAATACTCTTATTAAAATCAACATGCACATTGTTCTTAAAGCCTATAGAGTTTATACTCTTAATTTCCTTTAATTTGCTTGATGTGTTATTCTCATAGGCTTCTGAAGTATTTTTAATCAATCCATAAAAACTATTAAAGACTGGCCTATTACCAGTTATCTTTTGATAATACCCAGGACTCATATAAATATAGTGTTGAACATAATGCTCTGTTATTTCTGAAATTTTAGCTTCTATGTCTTTATCCTCTATGGTGATTACAATGGTATCTCCCACCTTTTTATTAATAATCTTAGAAAGTTTTTCAGTTATAATTACACCATTATCATTAAGGTTTAAATCTGTATCTTTTTTTGTTAGATTTATATAACTATTTAGAGACCCCTTATCCTCAGGGACAACTATATAAGCATCATGACTTTTAGAGTTCTCCATCTTAACTGAGCCGTTCTT
The DNA here is from genome assembly GCA_021779235.1 of Bacillota bacterium. GTDB lineage: Bacteria > Bacillota > Clostridia > Clostridiales > Clostridiaceae > Clostridium_AD. The sequence goes on along the minus strand of JAJYBA010000013.1, from coordinate 13,791 downwards.
TAAATAGGCAAATAATACTGATTTAATATTAGAATCTTTTATTACTTTTTCTTTTATACTATTCTTTTCAGCTTCCCTTACATTTTTTGTAAGAGTACCCTGCATATCATATTTATAAATGTCGCTAAATTGTTTTTCTGTTGCACCAATTATTCCTTCTTTAAGGCCAAAGCCTGTTATCATGAGTCCTGTACAAGCAGCAATCCCAATTACCGTCATGAAAAGCCTCTGTTTATATCTAAATATGTTTCTAGCAGTTACTTTACTTGTAAAATTCAATCTTTTCCATATGAAAGTAACCCTTTCAAGTAATATGGTTTTCCCTGATTTAGGTGGCTTAGGCCTCATTAAAGAAGCTGGGTCTTCTCTTAGTTCCTCTAATGTTGCGGCTACAGCAGCAGCTGCAGTAAACAATATAGCTATTAAAGATGCCTGTAGTGCAAGTCCTGTATTAAATGGTGTTACTGATCCTCCTATAGTATAAAGTGAATCATAGGCATTCATTATAAATGGTGGAAATAACCTGAACCCAACAGACACACCAATTAAACTGCCAATAAGACTTGCAGACAGTGAGTATATAAGATAATGAGATACTATTGATATTCTAGAATACCCTAAGGCCTTAAATGTCCCTATCTCTATTCTCTTTTCTTGAACCATCCTTGTCATAGTTGTAAGACTTACTAGGGATGCTACTAAGAAAAATATTAGTGGAAACGCTTTTCCTATATTATCAATCCTATCACTATCTTGCCTGTAAGTTTCATATCCTACATTAGCAGACCTTCCAAGGACATACCAGTCCGGGATTTTAATCTCTTCAAGCGTATCCCTGTTTTCCTGAATTTGAGCTTCTCCATCCTTAATTTTAGCATTTGCCTTTTTTTCCTCAGCCTTTAGTTTTTCAGTATTTTTTTGAATTTCTATTTGTCCGTCTTCAAGTTCTTTTCTTCCTTTATTAAGCTTTAATAATCCTTGCTGCCTTCCTTCATTTAACTGAATCTCTGAACTTACTATTTTTCCCTTATTCACTTTAAGGTCTGCTCTTCCAGCAATAATTTTAGCCTCTCCATCTTGAAGAACTTTTTCAGTATTAGATAATTGTAGCCTTCCAGCACTTATATCAGCTAGTGCCTTATCGAAGTTACTTTTTAAAGCTTCCATATCAAAATAGGCCTTTATAGCCTCTAACTTATTATCATTTTTTAAGGAGCTATACATACTGTCAAAATCTCTATTCTTAATATCCTTTTCATAGGTCTCGTTTAGAAAGTTATACTGAGCCATATACATAGAATTCGTTGGGTCCGACTCCAACTGTTTTTTTGCTTCATATACTTTTTCAGATACTGAGGATGAAATATTATTTGCTGCTTGCTGCTTTCCTAAATTAAGGCTCTTCTCACTATCATTAAGCTTATTCCTGCCTTCAGCAATTTGAATCCTTCCGTTCTCTATATCCCTATATTTAGCATTCATCTCAGCTTCTCCAGCTTGTATCTGTGCTTTGCCATTTTCTATCTGCTTTTTACCCATTGCCATTTTGTCATTAAAAATAGCCTCATTTTTCTTAAGTTCCTTCTTGCCCTCAGCTATTTTATTTTTCGCAGTATTTATCTTACTGTAACCATCTGCAAACTTAACTTCTGCCTCTTTTTTAGAAGCTTGTAATTTAACTTCTGCCTCCTTAATCTTTTCGTTACCAGTCTTTAAGACTTCTGAATATCTTATCTTGCCTCTAAGCACTCCAAGATCTTTAAGTGTCTTTTCTATACTTGCATTAGTATTGCTATATTCTTCATTATCTAAAAGACTATTTTCTGATTCATTGCTCTTAGTTCTTACATACATTTCCGTATAAATATCACTTTTAAAGACGCTTGGTAATATATAAATAAATCCTCTTACAGAACCATTTCCAACAGAACTAAGTTGCCTTTGTGCTGATACATATAATGGAGATTCTGCTGTTCCCACTATTTTAAACTCATTGTTTCTCAAGCTGTCTAGTATATTACTCTCATTACCAGACTTTAGCAATATTTTATCATTTAACTTTAGGTTATTTTCCTCAAGAAATCTTTCTTCAACTATAGCTTCTTTATCATTCTCGGCTCTTCTGCCGCTAACCATTTTTATGTTATTTATGCCATTTTCGTCAGGTAAAGAATTAATATTGAGAACTAATAACCGTCTGTCCTTTTCTATTACTGCATCTATTGAATACGAGCCTTCAACCTTTGTTATACCTTTTTGCTTCTCTACTTCCCTTATATCCTCCTTAGTAAGACCAAGTGTAGAAATTAGTTTGAAATCCATAAGGTTATTTTTACTAAAGTAATAATCTCCTGACATTTTCATATCTGGACTTGTGGCTCTAACGCCTGCGTAGAAGGCTACACCAATCGCTATGATTATGACTATAGATAAAAATCTTGAAAGTGTCTTTTTTATATCTCTATATAAATTTTTTAAAAATGTCTTTTTCATATCTACCACTCAATACTTTCTATTGAAACTGGATTAAGGTTTTTCTCTACACTTTTAACCTTACCATTTTTAACCGTTATTATCTTATCTGCAATTGGAGCTAATGCAGAATTGTGTGTTATAACTACGACTGTCATATTATACATTTTTAAGGTATCAGAAAGTAGTTTCAATATCGCTTTACCAGTATTATAGTCTAAAGCTCCTGTAGGCTCATCACAAAGAAGTAATTTAGGATTTTTTGCAATAGCTCTTGCTATAGATACTCTTTGCTGTTCTCCTCCGGAAAGTTGTGAAGGAAAATTCTGAAGTCTCTCTTCAAGTCCAACATTTTTTAGTACTTCTACTGGGTTCATTGGATTTTTACATATTTCCACCGCAAGTTCAACGTTTTCCACCGCATTTAAGTTTTGAACTAAATTATAAAACTGAAATACAAAGCCTATATCATCCCGTCTATACTTTGTAAGCATCTTTTTGTCATACTTACTGATTTCATTGCCATCTACATAAATGCTTCCATCTGTTACCTGATCCATCCCCCCTAAAAGATTGAGAATTGTGGACTTCCCTGCACCACTTGCGCCAAGAACAATAACAAATTCTCCCTTATCTATAGAGAAAGAAACATCATCAACTGCTTTAATAACAACTTCACCCATATCATAACTCTTCTTCACATTTCTTAATTCTATGAAACTACTCATTCTATGTATTCCTCCTATTTATCTAACTATGAACCTCGGTTCTCTTTTATTCTAAAAAAAATATTGCTCCTTCTTAAAAGGATATAACCTTATTATAAGGTCTCACAGTCTAGTTTATTTTTAATATCATTGTAGAAAATATCAATTATATTAACTATAAGCCTTCTGACCTCGGCCCCATCCGATCTCTCTTCAAGTATAATAGCAATACTCTCAACAAGACTATATGAAATAAGGTATATAATAAAATTATCCTTAAGTTTTTTACCTTGCAGAGACAATTCATATTTCATTGTTTCTGTAACAATCCTAGTTACAAAATCAACAAAAGTACTTTTACAGTTTTCATATTTAGAGCCTTCACTTTTATTAAGTAATATTGTGGTCTCTATACTGCTTTCATTAAATATCTCCATTATTTTTTCCATAAGTTCATAAAATATATGTTCTGCTTTATCATTAAGTTCAACTTTATCAAATTGTTTAATATAATCTATTAACCTATGATATACAGCTCCTATAAGATTTTCATATAAATCTTCTTTAGAATGAAAATACTTATATATGTTTCCTACTGATGTATTGGAATTTTTAGCTATACTTCTTATAGAAGCCCCTTTATAGCCAAATCGCCTAAATTCTTTCAAGGCTTCTTTCACTATACTAGTTCTAACTTCATCTTTTAAATATTGCATTAGAAAACCCCCGTTCTGTTTTAAAACTTTACGCTAATTATAACTCCTTGTCAAGACTGTCAGTAAAATATTAAAAGTGGCTATAATAGTTTATAGCCACTTAAATCTATTTACTGCTCTGTCTAAGATACTCCTCAATGAAAATATCAATATCCCCATCCATAACAGCATCTACATTTCCCATTTCCGTATTAGTCCTATGGTCCTTTACCAAATTATATGGATGAAATACATAAGATCTAATTTGACTTCCCCAACCATTGTCTTTTAAATCCCCAGTTAAGTCTTCTATTTTATCCTTTTTAGCTCTTTCCTTTAAGTCTAAAAGTTTTGCCATAAGCATCTTCATTGCAGTTTCCTTATTACTATGCTGGCTTCTTTCATTTTGACATTGAACTACTATACCTGTAGGTATATGCGTAATCCTTATTGCAGACTCAGTTTTATTTACATGTTGACCTCCTGCTCCTCCAGATCTATAAGTATCTATTCTGAGATCATCAGACCTTATATCAATATCTTGACTTTCAGTAAGTTCTGGAAGTACTTCACAAGAAGCAAAGGAAGTTTGTCTCTTGCCATTTGCATTATAAGGTGAGATTCTTACAAGCCTATGAACTCCCTTTTCAGCCTTTAAATATCCATAGGCAAACTCGCCAGTTATTTTTAATGTAACTGCTTTAATACCTGCTTCATCAGAGGGCTGGTAATCTAAAACTTCAATCTTATATCCCTTCTTCTCACACCATCTAGAATACAACCTATAAAGCATTTCTGTCCAATCTTGAGCGTCATTCCCACCTGCACCTGTGTGAAGCGTTAAAATTGCATTATTTTTATCATATTCTCCAGATAGTAAAATCTCTATCCTAAATCTATCGGTGTCATGTGTTAAATCTCTTAGTTCCATCTTTATTTCTGATATTGAGGAATCATCTTCTTCCTCCTCACTTAGTTCGATGAGCACTTCTAAATCTTCTATCCTACTAATCACTAGATTAAATCTGTCAATTCTATCTTTAATTCCCTTAGCTTGTTGAGTAATTTCTTGTGCGCGTGATATATCATCCCAAAAGCTAGTCTCTTGCATTTTAAACTCAAACTCTGTTAACTGTTTTTCCATAGATGTTACGTCAAAGAGACACCCTGATTTCTTCTACATTGATTTTTAATATATTTAATTCTCTTAAGGCTTCTTCGATTTGTACTATCAATTATTGCACCTCTTTCATTATATTTATTTGACTGTATATTATATAAAGGGGTAAGCAAGAATTAATTGCTCACCCCTTTTATAGCTAACAATTGAAAATTGCAAGCTACTATTAACCTCTGCCGCAGCAGTTTTTATATTTCTTACCTGAACCACAAGAACAATCATCATTTCTTCCTGGCTTAGTTTCTTTTTTAGTTGGTTCCTTTTTAATTGAATCATCATGATTTGTTGATGTAACTTTAGCAACCATTTCTCTTTCAGGCGCTTTTTCTATTTGCACATGGAACAAGTACTTAACAGTTTCTGTCTTAATGTTCTCAATCATTTCAGCAAACATGTCGCTACCTTCCATTTGGTACGCTTGAGCTGGATCCTGTTGCTTATAAGCCCTAAGCCCAATACCTTGTTTTAAATGTTCCATATCATCAATATGATCCATCCATTTACTATCTACCACTCTTAGAAGAATAACTCTTTCAACTTCTCTCATTTGTTCTTCACCAAAGTGTTCTTCTTTTGCAGCATAGTTTTTTTGAGCTATATCTAAAAGAGTATTTTTAATTTCTTCATTAGATACTTTACCTAATTCTTCTATTGAAACTATACCCTTTGGAAGATATATTTCTTCAAGGTAATTAATAAGTTTTACTAATTCTTCATCAAAACTTTCTTCCACGCCACTAATATGGGACGCAACTGCTGAGAAAACAACATCTTTTATCATTTCTTCAATTTGCCCTTTTATGTTTTCTCCTTGAAGGACCTGCGTTCTTTGTCTATAAATTATTTCTCTCTGTTGATTCATTACATCATCATATTGAACAACATTTTTTCTTGTATCAAAGTTATTTCCTTCAACTTTCTTTTGAGCACTTTCTATAGCTCCACTTACCATTTTACTTTCAATAGCATCTTCATCAGTTAAGCCTAATTTTTCTACAACCCCTTGAAGCCTTTCAGAACCAAATATTCTCATTAAGTCATCTTCTAAGGATATATAAAATCTTGAGCTTCCCAAATCACCCTGACGACCAGCACGGCCTCTAAGCTGATTATCAATACGTCTAGATTCGTGTCTTTCGGTTCCAATTATCTTGAGTCCTCCAGCTTCAATAACACCTTCTTCAAGCTTAATGTCTGTACCACGACCTGCCATATTAGTTGCTATGGTTACCATGCCAAGTGCTCCTGCATGAGACACTATATCTGCTTCTTTTTCATGATATTTAGCATTAAGTACTTGATGAGGAATTCCTCTTCTTTTCAGCATTTCAGATAATAATTCTGATTTTTCTATGCTCACAGTACCTACAAGCACAGGCTGTTTGATTTTATGAGTTTCAACTATTTCATCTACTATAGCCTTATATTTTCCTTTAACAGTTTTATAAACTAAATCTGCATTATCAACTCTTGTTACCGGCATGTTAGTAGGTATTACTATTACATCCAGTCCGTATATTTCTCTAAATTCATTTTCTTCTGTAAGTGCAGTACCCGTCATACCTGATAACTTGTTATACATTCTAAAATAGTTTTGGAAGGTAATCGTTGCAAGAGTTTTTGACTCTTTTTCAATTTTTACGCCCTCTTTTGCTTCAATAGCTTGGTGAAGTCCATCACTATATCTTCTTCCTTCCATAAGTCTTCCAGTAAACTCGTCTACAATAATAACTTCTCCATCTTTTTCCATGTAATCTTTATCTTTTCTCATGATATAGTTTGCTTTTAACGCTTGAACTACATGGTGCTGTACATTCATATTTGCTGCATCAGCATAATTTTCTAAATGGAAGAACTTCTCTGCTTTCTCTATACCAGCATCAGATAATATAACAGCACTAGCTTTTTCATCTATGGTGTAATCTTCTTCTTTCACTAGTCCCTTAACAAAATAATCTGCAACTTTATAAAAATCTGTAGATTTCTCTCCTTCTCCAGATATTATAAGTGGTGTTCTAGCTTCATCTATTAATATGGAGTCAACCTCATCCACTATTACAAAGTTTAATTTTCTTTGAACTCTCTCTTCTTTATAAACCACCATATTATCTCTTAAATAATCGAATCCAAATTCATTATTGGTTCCGTATGTTATATCTGAATTATAAGCCTCTTGTCTTTGAGTTTGATCAATATCATGAATAATTACCCCTACAGAAAGACCTAAAAATTCATGTATTTGTCCCATCTCATCTCTATCTCTTTTTGCGAGATAGTCATTAACTGTAATTATATGAACTCCCTCTCCAGTTAAAGCATTCAAATATGATGGAAGTGTAGCTACTAACGTCTTTCCTTCACCAGTCTTCATTTCAGCTATTCTTCCTTGGTGTAACACTATACCACCAATTAATTGTACCCTAAAGTGCTTCTTATTAAGAACTCTCCATGAAGCTTCTCTAACTACTGCAAAGGCTTCGGGTAATATATCTTCTAAAGTTTCTCCATTATTTAGCCTAGTTTTAAATTCTTCTGTTTTTGCTTTAAGCTCTTCATCACTTAAACTAGTCATTTTTGAATCTAATGCTTCTATCTTATCTACAGTTGAAATTATTCTCTTTATTTCTCTATCACTATAACTACCAAATAATTTATCAAAAAGTTTCATATTTTTCATCCTCGCTATTCATTTTAATACTTCCCAAATATACACTTTTAAATTATACCACTTAACTTGTTGCTATACAACTTATATGATTTGATAAATTTTGTAAACTCTTTATGAATAATTTTCTATTGTCATATTGTGTAGAATATAAGTTTTATGTATAATTACATTACACCATTATTGTAGTATAGTTTACCTAATAATAAATTTTTATAAAATATAAAATATGGAGTGATATAATTGTTTACTGATTCACCTTTTTTTATCTTTTACTTAGAAGAAATAGTTTTGATAAATAATACAGTTGATGAAAATTTAAAAACATTCATAAATAATTATTCTCCGAGCTGTTGCTATTACTTTTCTCATAATTGTTCTATAAGTAGAAAAGAAATTTTTGATTTATTATCTAATCATGGTATATCATCAAATTTCAACAATATAATTACCCCTACTTATCTTTTATTGCAATATTGCAAAGACCTATACAAAAACTTTTCAATTTATCCCATTCTCAATTCATGGGACTTTAGCGATTTTTTTTCTTTAAATATTCCAATTAAGCATAAAACCCCTAGTTCAATTTTGTTATCAACTACAAATATAACCAATGAAAATTTAGAATTCATAGAAAATCATAAAGTTCCTATAGTTATGTCCTCTAATTTATGTAGTTATAATAGGTCCTTAAATTGTAGTAGTTGCTTTAAAGAATGCAATTTACGACAAATAGCCACTAATCATAGAGATAGATTAATTATACCTGACTTGTCCCCTATTTATAATTCCGCACTCTTATTTAAGGAACTTAATATTTCTCCTAAACACACTATAGTTTTTACAGATATTCTTAGAGATGATTATATGCAATATCAAAGGATGGGCTGTACTCTTATTCTAATTCTAAATAACAGAACCTCCTTAGATGGATATCTTAAGTCTCCAAATGATGCCGATCTCGTAATAAGTGATTTTGAAAAGCTATCTTATTTTTTAAAATTAAAAAAGGATTAAAGTAAATGTAAATTTACCTTAATCCTTTAATTTCAAAAGATCTTAAAATTCTGGCTCTATCAATCCATAGTTCCCATCTTTTCTTTTATATACTACATTTACCTCGGAAGTATCATCACTCATATACACGTAAAAACTATGACCAACTAACTCCATTTGAAGTACTGCTTCCTCCGCTGACATAGGTTTAAATGCAAATCTCTTCGTCTTTACTATTTTAGAATCCATATCCTCTTCTTCATTATTATTATACTGTGGTATACCTTGAAATTTAAGAGAAGTTACATGAGTTCTTTTTTCTAATCTAGTTTTTTGTTTTCTTATTTGTCTTTCTAATTTATCAACAACAATATCTATGGAAATATACATATCATCATTTCGTTCTTCTGATCTTAAAATAACTCCATTAAAAGGAATTGTAACTTCTATAGTATGTCTATTCTTTTGAACACTTAAAGTTGTTTGAGCTTCCACCTCTGGATTGAAATACCTATCCAATCTAGATATTTTCTTCTCTATAATATTTTTTAAGGCTTCTGTTACCTCTATATTTTTTCCTATAACTTTAACTTTCATACTTCCAACCCCTTTCTAATATCTATATACTACTTTATTTATAAGCCTGATATAGATTTGTTATTTCAATTCTATTACTTTTAATACTAAATAACAACCGCCAAATTCAGAATTTACATAATATTAAAGCAATTTAAATTATAATCTCTTAATATTCCTTATTGCTACCCTGTTTACTTACGTACATTGTTGATTGTTTATAGGTGCCTTTTATGATATAATTCATTTACATGAGCTAAAAAAAACATACTCAAATAAGTATATACATATTTTATATTTTTATGCGCAAAAAATAAAAACTCCTAATATTATATTAGGAGTTTTTATATATTAAGTTAGTTGACCTGGTCTTTGACCCCACACTCGCCTGCTGGAGCTTTTGCTACCCAGAATTACCCTCTCACTACTTACACTCTCGTCTATTAAACGGCAGGACTTACCTCTAAGCCGCACCATGCTCACTAAACTTTGTTTAACTTACGTGGATCGTTTCGCCTGCGACTGGCATCGACTTTCAACCACAAACCTAACTTACTACAATAAATATTATACATTACTTTTGGCTATAGTCAATATATAAACATCATTTTTTCCTTTTTCTTTTAAGCAGTGTGCACAATGAAATGCCGTGGCTCCTGTGGTTATAACATCATCAATAAGTAAAATTTTTTTATTTCTTATAGATTTATTTTCTTGAACCTCAAAGCACTTCTCCATATTATTCCACCGTTCTTCACCATTGAGACCTATTTGATCCTTAGTCTCCTTAATCTTAATTAAAGTACAAATTACAGGAATATTTAAAAATCGCGATAAATTATTCGCTAAAAATTCACTTTGATTATACCCTCTATTTTTTAAAGCTCTTTTAGTCATAGGTACATAAGATATTAAGTCAAACTGCAGTTTGCTATTTTTTACAAATTCTAACATGTACTTGGCTAGAATTTCCCCACATATAAAATCATTTTTATACTTAAGTCTAATAATTAATTCTTTTACAATATTAGAATAATAAAACACTGACCTAACGGGATATTTTTCTTCATTAGTACCGATATAAAAACTCTCCTCGCAGCGCCTCAATTTCTCCCTGCATTTAGTACATAACGGTTCACTTTCTTCGCTATATTCATTACAGATTACACAGTGCTCATCCCCAGAATATATGAGCTGAACCAAACAATAAAGTATGTTTTTTATATATTTAATAATCCTTTTTCCCACGCTTTCTTATTAAATTTCCTAGCCATACTTTTAGCTTTATCCATTTGCACAGTTTCAGCATTAGCTAAAAATATAGCCTCTCCCCTTTGTGTATTTTCATACCTTCCAACCTTACTTGATAAATATAATAGCTGTTTATGATTAAATTTAATATTATCAGCAAAGTAAACCATAACATCAACCGCATGGAATTCTAGATAACTTTCTTCAAAGTCATTAGTGACTATTATTCCCTTGTCTTTATTCATAAACTTGACCAAAATATCAGTATCGCTTTTCTTGCTAATAAATAAAAATATATTTTCACTTAACCTTTCCTTGAAATTACTTAAATACTCAAATACAGCTGTAGCCTTTTGCTCTTCTGGTGCAAAAATTATTACCTTTCGATTAGATATAATTGACCACTTTAAATATTCATAAATTACCAAAGGTATATCCATACTAAGATTTATTCTTGTAGTTATTATTCTAGGCTCTATAATTGGAATTTTATTATCTTTTAACGGAAACATAATTGTGGTACCCTCATTTAAAACATTCTCTACGGAATAAGCTATAGCTATGCCCTCTGTTTTACACATCTTCAACAATACTTTCTTTATCTGTTGCTTGTTGTATTTAGGAAAACTCCTAATATCATTATAAATAACTAAATCAAACTTATCTTGAAGTTTTAGCGCATTTTCATGATTGCATATATGTAAATACTCATTCACACTGTTATAATTTGTTTCAGGTGAATATACGTATTGACCTAAATTACTAAATTTATTTATAAAGTAAACAATATCAATACTGCGTTCATCTTCATTAGTTATATATAATATACTTTTCTTTTCGTTAGCATATACAGTTATAGTTTCTAACAATAAATCAGAAGAATTGTAAAATACAGATACAACATCAATTCTTCTTTTGCCATTTAAAGAACATCTTAAAATTTCTTTGCTAATTTCATCTTTTTCCTTACTAAGGTTTAAATTCGCGTAGAAAAACATAGGGTATCTCCTTTATAGTTAAAGATTTGTTTTAATTTAATTAAGTTGATTTTCATCATTGGTGAGATTTGTATCTACTATTTGTCTTATTCGAAAGCTTAGTGCAGAATATCTTTCAAAACTTCTATTATTGTCTTTCATAAAATTGATGGCTTTTATACCGCCAACTAAAACAACCATATTCTTCGCTCTAGTTATCCCTGTATAAAGCAAATTCCTGTTCATTAAAAGTGGCGGTCCCATAAACATAGGCATAATTACAACTTGAAACTCACTACCTTGACTTTTATGTATAGTAATAGCATACGCTAAAGTTAGTTCATCTAGATACACACCTTCATATTCTACACGCTTATCATCATCAAAAACTACTATAACATTTTCATTGTCTTCATCAATATCTTCAACATACCCTACGTCGCCATTAAAAATCCCAACGCCACCTTCTTCAGACTTTGCATTGACTTTATTCCACTTTATAGAATAATTATTTTTAATTTGCATAACCTTGTCCCCTACTCTAAATATAGTATTCCTATATTGCTTTTCTTTTTTATATTTAGATTTAGGGTTCAATATTTCCTGAAGCTTTTCATTTAGGTTTTCTATACCCAATATTCCTTTTCTCATTGGTGAGAGTATTTGAATATGCTTCATTTTATCCCAGTCTTTATTAAACTTCGGTAGCCTAGTATTAATTAAAGTAATTATACTATCTAAAATTTTCTCTGGCTCATTATTTTCAATAAAGTAAAAGTCTTTATCCTTTTTATTTAAAATAGGCATCTCACCATTGTTGATCTTATGTGCATTCACAATAATCATACTTTCTTGAGCTTGCCTAAAAATTTCTTTAAGCTTAACTACTCTAACACATTTACTATCAATAATATCTCTTAGTACATTCCCTGGTCCTACAGATGGCAATTGGTCAACGTCACCAACAATTATAAGTCTAGTTCCTATACTGATAGCTTTTAATAAACTGTTCATAAGCATTATATCTATCATAGAAGCTTCATCAATAATGAGTACATCACAATCTAAAGGTGATTCTTCACCTCTAAAAAACTGTGACCCGTCTTCTTCTCCCACTCCAAGCTCCAATAATCTATGGATGGTTTTCGCTTCTCTACCGGTAGCTTCCGTCATTCTTTTAGCGGCGCGTCCTGTGGGAGCCGCCATGTATACTTTCATCCCTGCTTCTTCAAACACCTCTGTAATACAGTTGATTATAGTAGTTTTTCCTGTACCAGGGCCTCCAGTTATAACCTCAATGCTATGCTCTATAGCACCACAAATAGCAGCCTTTTGAGACGTTGCAAATTGTATATTTTTTTCTTTTTCAAACTTCTTAATTTCCTCTTCTATGTCTATTTCTAGTTCATCATACTTCGCTACAGATAAAGTTATGACTTTTTTAGTAATACCTAATTCACAATAATAAAAAGGTATAGTGAAAACACATTTTTCTTCATCAATATTTTCTACCTTCAATTTTCCTTGTAATACATTATCATAAACATTCTTTTCAATTTCTTCATCGGAAACTCCAAGAATACTTTTAGCTTCCTTATGCAATTTTTCTAGTGGCATATAAGTATTTCCAAGAGCACAAAATTCATTAACCACATAATTAATTCCACTTTGTATTCTAAAAGGCGATTCATTGTCAACACCTAAACTTCTCGCTATTTTATCAGCAACCTTAAAACCTATACCAGCAATGGTTTCAGTCAAGACATAGGGATTCTCTTTTACTACATTTATAGACTCTCCCCCATACCTTTTGTATATTTTCACACATTGATTGGGCGTTACTCCATATGTTTGAAGAAATATCATTATATTTTTGACTTCTCGCTGCTTAGAATAAGATTCACAAATTAATTGTATCTTCTTTTGTCCTACGCCATCAATCTCCTTTAATCTTTCAATTTCATTATCCAGTACATTCATGGTATTTTCACCAAAGTGCTGTACAATTTTTTTAGCAGTTATTGGACCAATTCCTTGAATAACTCCCGAAGCCAAATATTTTTCTATACCTGTAATAGAGCTAGGAATCACTTCCTCACAGTAGCTTATTCTAAATTGCTTTCCAAATTGAGGATGATTAACCCATTCACCGCTTAATTTTAAATTCTGACCTTCACTTATGTATGGCACAACCCCTACAACAGTTGTTTTTTCTTTATTATCATTCAAATGGGCAATTATATACCCATTTTCTTCATTATGAAATACTATA
>JAJYBA010000144.1 GCA_021779235.1 Bacillota bacterium | reverse complement strand
AAATGATTAATGACTCATAAAGACAACAAAAATAGCAAAGATAATAAAAAAGCTGGTCAAAAATCAAAAAGAGAATTAGATAAAATGAGGATGGAAACTGCCAATGAAATAGGAGTTTCTAAAGAATCTAAGAAATTAGGAAATGAAACAGAATAGTTCTTCCCCATGTTGATAAAAGGGAGATGTCCAAAGACATCTCCCTTTTACTCTATTTATATAAATTTTTTTATTAATATAATAACTAAAACTTCTTATTACCCTATAAAATAAAATTATAATTGCGATTTTCCTATCCTTAATATATTAAGGTTTATCTTTCCTCAGCTATAAAATATAATCCTAATATTTCTGGTCCTGTATGTGACCCTATTGCTGTACCTACATAACTTAAAATGACATCCTTAACATTTCCATTCTCTCTAACCAAAGCCTCTAAGGCTAATGCATCTTCAATACAATCTCCATGACCTATGGCAATGACTTGTTCTTTATTTGGATCTGTTTTTTCCTTGAATTTTTCGGCTAAGGTGCTAATTGCCTTTTTTCTTCCTCTACACTTAGAGAAAGGAGTAAGTCGTCCTTCATTATCCACATATAAAACCGGCTTTATATTTAGCAGAGTACCAACAGCTGCAGCGGAACTGGATATTCTTCCACCTCTTTTTAAATGGTTTAAATCATTAACTGTAAACCAGTGATTAATTTTAAGTTTATTTTCCTCAAGCCAAGTAACTATCTCCTCTTTAGGCTTTCCTTGCTTTAACATTTCGTAAGCATAATAAACTAAAAGTCCTTCTCCGAGGCTTGCACATTTACTATCAACTATGCTTATATCTGCTGATGGAAATTCTTCAAGCACAGTGTCTTTTGCTATATTTGCACTATTTATAGTTCCTGTTAAGGCAGAAGACATTACTATATATATGATTGATTTTTCATCCTTCGCATATTTTCTAAAAACTTCTACAAATCTTTGACTGTTTATCTGTGAGGTAGTAGGCATTTCTCCCTGCCTTAAAGCATCATAAAAATCCTTACGAATAAAGTTTTTCCCAAAGTCATCCTCTATTGCCTCACCTTTAAAATTACATACTAAACCTAAGGGTACTATATTATCTTGTAAAATGTACTCTAAAGGTAAATCGCATCCTGAATCTATTACTAAAATTGTATCACTAAGCGTTTTACTCATAAATTAATTCCCCTTTACTATTCTCATAAATATTATTCTCATCTTCTATTATGTATGATTTACATATACACTTCAATACCAAAAAAAAGAAAAGTATATATACTTTTCTTAAACATATCAAAATAAACTTATTAATTATTCTACTACTTTGCCAATCTTTCTAAATTTATAATATCTCTTAGTAAGTAAGGCTTCTATAGGTTCCCGTGTTAATCTAATAATTGACTCCTCTAGATTACGTTTAATACTTGCTGCCATCTCATCTACATTTGTATGTGCTCCACCTAGAGGCTCTTTTATAATTCTATCTATTATTTCAAAATTAATTAAGTCCTGCGCTGTTATCTTCATTGCATTAGCAGCTTCTTTAGCACGGCTTGCATCCTTAAATAATATACTAGCAAAACCCTCTGGTGATAAAATAGAATAAATTGCATGCTCTAACATCCAAACCTCATCCGCTACCGCCATAGCTAAAGCTCCACCACTTCCACCTTCTCCTATAACTATAGAAATTACTGGTGTTTTTAAATTTGACATCTCCATAAGATTTCTAGCAATTGCCTCGCCTTGGCCTCTTTCTTCTGCGCCTAGTCCACAATATGCTCCTGGAGTATCTACAATGCAAATAACTGGTCTTTTAAATTTTTCTGCCTGTTTCATAAGTCTTAAAGCTTTTCTGTATCCTTCTGGATTAGGCATACCAAAGTTTCTCTTTATGTTTTCCTTGGTGTTATTCCCTTTTTGCTGAGCTATAACAGTTACAGGAATACCATTTAATTGTGCGATTCCACCTACAATAGCAGAATCATCTCCATAATACCTATCGCCATGTAGTTCCATGAAGGAATCAAAGATTCGATTTATATAATCAAGAGCAGTAGGACGCTCCACAAGCCTTGCAATACTTACTTTATCCCAGGCAGTTAAATTTTTATAGGCTTCCTTTTGCATATTATAAAGCTTAATTTCCATCTGTCTTATTTCTTTTTCTAAATCCATATTTTGATCTGTTGCTAAACTCTTTAGCTCATCTATTTTACTTTTTAACTCATACATGTGCTTTTCAAAAGGTAAAGTTACCATAAAATCTCACTCCCTTGTGTTACTTTTCTCTTTCTCTGGTAGCTATGAATGAATTTTTAAAATCTCAGTTAAAGTCTCTTTCATAACTTTCCTATCCACTACCTTATCAATAAAACCCTTTTGGAGCAAAAATTCAGCCCTTTGAAAGCCTTCAGGTAATTGCTGCTTTATAGTTTGTTCTATAACTCTTCTACCTGCAAAACCTATTAATGCATTAGGCTCTGCCAGGATTATATCTCCAAGCATAGCAAAACTTGCTGTAACCCCACCTGTAGTTGGGTCTGTAAGAACAGTTACATAAAGGCAACCTTTTTCATTATGCTTTGCAATAGCCGCACTTGTTTTAGCCATTTGCATTAGTGAAAATATACCTTCCTGCATCCTAGCCCCACCTGAGGCTGTAAATATAATAATTGGTTTTTTAGTTTCTGTTGCTTTTTCAATAGCCCTTGTTATCTTCTCTCCAACAGCAGAACCCATGCTTCCCATCATAAAATTACTATCCATCACTGCAATTACCGTACTCTGCCCATTTATCTTTCCTTCTCCAGTTATTACAGCTTCATTTAATAAGGTTTTGTCCCTTAGGCTTTGAAGTTTATCTTCATAGCCTTCAAAGTCTATAGGATTATCTGAAATCATATTCTTATCATATTCTATAAAAGTCCCTTTATCTATGGTGTAATTTATTCTTTCCCTTGAACCAATTCTAAAATGAGTTCTACAATTTTCACAGGTCATTATGCTGCTCTCTAAATCCTTATTATAAAGGACTTTACCACAAGTTTCACATTTAACCCACATGCCGGAAGGGATATTAGGCTTTTTCTCGCCATCTTCATTAAACTTATTTTCTAAATTTTTAACCTCAATATATTTGCTCTTTTTAAATATACGTTTAAACTCAAACATATAGCTACCCCTTTCTAAAAGCATACCTACACTATAATTTATAGCATCAAAAATAGAAATCCATATTCATAGTATAAAACTTTTAGGTAATAAATTCTGGTATGCGCTTAGCTACTTTTTTAATCATCATCTTCGAAGCTGTTCATCATCTTCGATGCTGCAATATTAACGACTTCAGAAGGAGATTTAAACTACCACTTATTCAAGAGATAGGCTTTCCTTCTGAAATGTCGTTAAAGATTTTGAAATTCTTTACTAATAAAACTAGTATCGAAATCTCCTTTTATAAAATTTTCATTATTTACTATTTTAAATTGGAAGTCTATATTAGTATCTACACCTTCTATTATAAACTCTCCTAAGGCTCTTCTCATTTTACATAGTGCTTCTTCTCTATCTCTTCCATGTACAATAAGTTTCCCTATCATAGAGTCATAGGTGGGCGGGATTTTGTACCCTTGATATGCCGCACTATCAAGTCTTACTCCATATCCCCCAGGAATATGAAGGGATTTTATTTCACCCGGACAAGGCATAAAATTCTTATAAGGATTTTCTGCATTTATTCTACATTCAATAGCATGTCCCTGGATTTTTATATCTTCTTGTTCATAAGGAAGCACTTGTCCTGCAGCAATATTTATCTGAGCTTTAATTAAATCTACTCCAGTAACCATTTCTGTTATTGGATGCTCCACCTGTATGCGTGTATTCATCTCCATAAAATAATATTTTCCATACTTATCTAATAGAAACTCTATAGTTCCAGCATTTTTATAATTAATAGACTTGGCTGCTTTAACTGCAACTTCACCCATGCGATTTCTAAGTTTTTCTGTTATTACTGGTCCTGGTGCCTCTTCTATTACCTTCTGATTTCGCCTTTGAATAGAACAGTCTCTCTCACCAAGGTGAATAACATTTCCATGCTCATCTGCAAGTATTTGAAACTCTATATGTCTTGGCTCTTCTATAAATTTTTCCATGTACATTGTGTCATCACCAAAAGCAGTTTTTGCCTCTGTTTTAGCAGTATTGTAGGCTGCTATAAGATCTTCTTCTAATTTAACAACTCTTATACCTCGTCCCCCGCCACCTGCTGAAGCCTTTATCATTACAGGGTATCCTATTTCTTGTGCCGATCTTAAAGCAT
>JAJYBA010000143.1 GCA_021779235.1 Bacillota bacterium | reverse complement strand
TAACATTACACCATATAACTGCTCAATTAGCACACCTGTAGGTGGAATAACTACAGATTTTGTATATATAGAAGATGGGCTTGATGCAAATTTAATAGACCTTAAAGGAAAATTTGTACTTATAAATATGGGTCCAGATCCTAAGCTTTATAAAAAACTTATAAAAGCTGGTATCGCTGGTTATATAACCATGTGTGGTACTGCCATGGATGAAGAAGATAAAACTGATATTACTGTAAGTAAAATGCGTGAAAAGAATACTAAGCACGGAAAAGTACCTGCTATAAATATGCGTATGAAAGACGGCTTCCATATGCTTCAAAACAAAGCTTCTAAGGTGAAAGTAGAACTAATTACTGAAGATATAGAACTTACTTCACATAATGTTGTTGTAACCTTAGAAGGCACAAAATACCCTGATGAGATAATATCTTTCGGTGCTCATTATGACAGTACTCCTTTCAGTACTGGTGTATATGACAATGGTGCTGGTTCAGTTATTATAATGGAACTTCTTAGACATTTTAAAGAAAATCCGCCAATTAGAACTTTAAAATTTGTATGGTATGGTTCTGAAGAGGTTGGACTTCTTGGTAGTAAAGCTTATTTAAAGGCTCATGAGGAAGAACTACAAAAACATCTTCTAATGATTAATGTAGACGTTGCAGGCTCCATTATTGGAAGAGAGAAGGCCCTAGTTACCGCTGAGCAAAGCTTGATTGATTATATTGATCATATGGCTAAAATTAAAGGCTTCCCACTTAAGGTAGAACAGAGCATATATTCAAGTGATTCCACAGCCTTTGCAGATGCAGGAATTCCGTCTCTTACCTTCTGCCGTTTTGCACCTATGGGTGGAGCATTCATCCACAGTCGTAACGATGTTATGGATTTTTTAAGTGCTGAGGCCTTAGAAAAAACTGCCATAATAACAAAAGAATTTAGTGAATCCATTGTAAACTCAGTGGTATTTCCAATTGAAAGAAAGATTCCAGATAACATGAAAAAGGAATTAGATAAATACTTTGGCAGGGAACCTGAAAAAGAGGATGCGGTTAAATAGTGGACAAGTTCATCTTGTAGTATGGCTTTGTAGGGAGATTTGTTGTAAATATATAGAGAAATCATAGTAAAATGGCTCTAGCAAAAACTGCTAGAGCTATTGTTTTAGAACGGATAGAGAGTGATTTGACCCTCATATGGGTATTCTCCGTACACCTGATTTCGAGACAGATGTATGAAAATACTTTCATTATACTATACTCTATTTAATGTTATACATTTTCACCTCTATGAACTTCTATTATTTGAGTTATAGTTTTGTATTTTTTACAAAAGCACGCCTGCTTGTACTTAATCCATCAGACGTGCCTTTTGTGCAATATCTTTTTAGTCTTTAATATTTAGCTGCTTATCTCATTTTGAACTTGCTCAATTCTTCTCTTAGCTTTTCAGATAAGCTTTGAAGATCCATGGCATATCTATTATATTCGTCCATTGTAGCACTTACCTCTTCTGTTGAAGCAGATACTTCCTCTGAGGATGAAGCTACTTCTTGCGATACAGAAGATATGTTTTCAATTTGGCCTGCAACTTCATTCTTCTGGTTATCAATATTTAAAACCTGCTCCTTTACGTCATTAACCATAGTTGTCAAATTGTTTAGCGCACTATATATTTCATTGTATATTTCATTTGTTTTCTCAACTGCCGAATCCTGCTCTGACACAATGCTCTTAGCCTGTTCCATGGCTTGTACAGCTTTATTAGTCTTTACTTGAACAACTTCCACTATTCTCTTTATTTCTTCAGTAGAAGTTTTAGACTGCTCAGCAAGCTTTCTTATTTCATCAGCTACAACAGCAAAACCTTTGCCTGCTTCTCCTGCTCTCGCAGCTTCAATAGACGCATTAAGTGCTAATAGATTTGTCTGTTCAGTAATTTGAGATATAGTATCAGAAATCGTATTTATCTCTTGTGTACTCGTGCTCATATCCCTAACTATCTGGCTTACTTCCATAGAATTTCTCTTGTTTTCATCAGATTTTTTAACAAGCTCATTAACAATTTCAAGCCCCTTGTTACTTAAATCCTTAGTATTTGTTGAAACAGAATCCATAACATTTGTTGCGGTAGCAATATTCTCGAGTCCCCCAGCAAGCCCTTCCATCACATGAGCAGCTTCTTGTGTGCTTGAAGCCTGTGCTACTGCACCATCTGATATTTCGCCAATCGCTCTGGACACTTCTAATACTGAAGCTGTAGTTTCCTCTGTCATGGCAGTTAGATTGGTTGAGGTTTCTAAAACTGTTCGTGATGAACTTTCAACACTTCTTAAAATATTAGATATATTATCTAACATTGCATTAAAGTCTTTAGCCAGTGCACCTATTTCATCAGCTGAATTAACATCACTATTTTCTGTTAAATCCCCGTGAGAAGCTTTTGCCATAACATCTTTTATCTTCTTTAGGTTTACAGTTATAGATTTAGTTACTACAAGGGATAGTATGGCTGCTACAATACCAATTACAATGAGGTATATAATAAGATTTATTATAATAGCACGTGTATCATCACTCAGTTCGTTCTTTTCCAAGGTTCCAAGAACTGTCCAGCCAGTTACAGGGCTTTTAGTATATGAAACAAATTTATCTTTTCCGTCATAACTATACTCTGTAAATCCCTCTCCCTTTTGCTTTACTTCACTCCACACTGGAAGCTTGGCAAAGGTGTCAGTTCCAATTAATTTACTATCAGGATGGGTTAAGAGTATCCCATTTTGATCCAGCAGTACAGCGTACCCATTTTTTCCAACCTTAACTTGAGAAAGGCTTTCCGCAAGTTTAGAAAACGGAATATCTATAGCTACTACTCCCACTATTTCACCATTCTTTTCCACGGTTTTTGCGACAGATACAATAAGTTCTCCTGTAGTTATATCCTTATAAGGATCACAGAATACTACTTTCCCTTTATTCTCCACAGCCTTTTTGTACCATGGTCTTGAGGTTGGATCATAATCTGCACCAATATCAGTTTTTGGATACTCATAAAAGCCCTTTGTAGCAGTACCCATATATACAGACAGCAGAGCTTTATTGCTTTCTTGTACACCTTTAAGGCTATCCGACAAAAAAGATACGCATTCAGAATTACTTATTATATTTATAAAATTATAGTTATTTGAAAGCATAGTTATATTATATCCTACAGCTGAAAGCTCTTTATCAATACCAATATTAATCTCTCTCATCATCTGAGAACTTGTACTTTGTAAATTATTTTTAAGCACTTTATTTGATTCAACATAGGAGGTTACACCTAGCCCTACCATAGGAATTACACAAATACCAATTAAGCTAACTAATAACTTGGTTCTTATACTTTTAAATTTTAAACTAAATTTTGATTTTCTCATAAGCTTCCCCTTTTCACTTTTGTCTATCTAAATTCAATATTTTAACTTTCCACATTGAATTTTACATTAAACCCTTATAATTATCAACACAAAGCGTTATATTTCTATGAATTTTTTCAATTATCAGCATAAAGCGTTGTGTTTCTACATTTTTATATAATAAAATTTAGGTTTTTCACTGTCTTCTTTAATTAATCTTTTCCAATAAACTTCATTGTATGAATTATAGCAAGATGTGCCCTTCGCTCCCCTCTAGCACCTCCGTGGTCTAGAAAATTGCCAGGTACAAGCATTTCATTAGATTAAAATTTAATGGAAAACTTTTTCCGAGTAAATTTTGTATAACTCAACGTTTTCGCTTCTCATAAGTTATCTCCTCCATACAAATATTTATATAATTATTATAGCTCCTATAATTATATAAATATTGAAATCATACTTTGATAATTAACTTTCACAAATCAAAGGTTTTGTTGCAAATTTGCACAATCCACCACTTTTGATGATTTACTGCCTTTTATGAAAATCATATTATTGTTATAGAGAGTCTAACACAAAAATTTTTTATACTAAATAAAAAACTTAATACTGGATTCTCTATAAGCAAACTAAAATTTTCAAATTAAAAGGAGATAGATTAAATCATGTTAAATTATGACAGAATTAAAACATTAAAACCTGAAGGAATTGAAAATAAAAAAGCATATCTAATCGGTGGGGGTATTGGTTCATTAGCTGCTGCTGAATACTTAATCCGTGATGGTCATATGAATGGTAAAAATGTTACTATTTTAGAAGAAAGAAATATTATGGGCGGTTCTATGGACGGTGCTGGAAATGCAAACGATGGATATGTTGCACTTGGTGGAAGAGAAATGGAAGAGCATTATGAATGTATGTGGGATTTATTCGGAAAAGTGCCATCATTAGAAGAACCTGAAAGAACTGTTTTAGATGAATTTAGAGAATTAAATATTGCTGATCCTAACTATTCTAATTGTCGCGCTATTGCTAACCGTGGAGAAA
>JAJYBA010000142.1 GCA_021779235.1 Bacillota bacterium | reverse complement strand
GAAAGTAAAATAAATAGGAAGATGGAAATGATTTCCGGGGGTGCTACAACTTCTTTACCTTTAGTAATAGATGGGAAAATCCCCAAAAGAGTAAATAATTTAAGAATAGGAGAGGCAGTACTATTAGCAGCGGATTTAGATGAATTCTGGGGATATGATATGAAACATATGCATAAGGATACCTTTGTGCTAAAGGCTCAGGTTGTGGAAATAAAGTATAAGCCTACACATCCTATTGGAAAAGCATTTATTGATGCTTTTGGAAATAAACCAACCTATGAGGATAAAGGAATAAGAAAAAGGGCATTACTTGCAGTAGGAAAACAAGATTTTGGGTTACAGGATAATCTAATTCCTCAAAAGCAAGGTGTTAAAATTGTGGGTAGTAGCTCTGATCACTTAATTATAGACATTGAAGATTGCGATCTTGAAATTAAATTAGGAGATATACTTGATTTTAGAATGTACTACTCACAAATAATGTATTTAAGTGGCTATTCGGGTATGACAAAGGTTTTTATATAAGGAATTTCACATAGAGATGATTAGCGAGCTGCTTTTTATAATCTTATGAGTGATAGAAAATATTAATATTATAACACTAAAAAATAACAATGCTATCATATTTATGTTATAATGAATTCGTAAAATAAAATATCGTATGTAAATGTTTACGATTAGATGAGGTGACTATAATGAAAGTTAAAGAAAGAATTGAGCAGTTAAGAAATCAGATGAGAGAAAGAGGCATAGAGGCATACATCGTACCTAGTTCAGACCCACATCAAAGTGAATATGTAGCAGAGCATTATACTGCAAGAACCTTCATAACAGGATTTACTGGTTCCGCGGGTACTGCAATTATAACCATGAAGGATGCAGGACTTTGGACAGATGGAAGATATTTTATACAAGCAGAAGCTGAATTAAAGGATACAGGTGTAACTCTATTTAAAATGGGAGAAAGCAACGTTCCAACTGTTGAGGCATTTTTGAAAGAATCTCTTGAGAATGGAGCAAAGGTTGCTTTTGATGGCAATGTTATTTCAGTAGATTATTTCAGAAACCTTAAGCAAGCATTAGAAAGCAAAGAATTTTCTTTTGAAGTTAATGAAGATCTAATAGATAAGATTTGGCAGGGTAGACCAGAAAAACCTTGTACTGAAGTAGTGCTACATGATATAAAGTATACTGGAAAGTCAAGAGAAGATAAGATTGCTGAAGTAACTCGCGAAATGAAGGCTATAGGAGCAGATCATTATGTTATATCAGGTCTAGATGACATAGCATGGTTATTAAACATTAGAGGAAGAGATGTAAAATGTAATCCTTTAACAATATCTTATGTAGTTATTTCAGAGGGAAAATGCAATTTATTTATCGATGATAAAAAGATTAATGCAGAGGTTAGGACTGAGCTTGAAAAGGCTAAGATAGAAATAATGCCTTACGATAGCATAGGAAAATTCTTAGAAGATATTAAAGTAGGAACAATATTACTTGATGCAGCAAAAACTAACACCAAAATATATAGTTCTATAAAGATTAAAACTGTAGAGGCTATGGATATAACTACAAGATTAAAGGCTGTAAAAAATGATATTGAAGTTCAAAATATTAGAAACGCAATGACACGCGACGGTGTTGCTATGGTTAAATTTATAACTTGGATAAAGAAAACCATAAAGACACGTAACATTACTGAAATAGAAGCATCAGATAAACTTGAGGAAATAAGAAGAGGCGGAGATAATTTCTATGATTTAAGCTTCGGATCTATTTCAGCTTACAGAGGAAATGCTTCTATGCCTCACTATAGTGCTACAAAAGAAAATCAAGCTACAATAAATGCAGAGAGTCTTTATTTAATAGATTCTGGTGCTCAATACTTAGATGGAACAACAGATATTACAAGAACTTTAGCAATGGGTTCATTAACAGAAGAAGAGAAAACAGATTTCACTCTAGTATTAAGAGGTATGATTGATTTAACTATGCAGAAATTTCTATATGGAACTACTGGTTCAAATTTAGACATTATAGCTAGAATTCCACTTTGGAATGCAGGCATGGATTATAAGCATGGAACAGGACATGGAATAGGATTCTTCCTAAATGTTCATGAAGGACCACATAGAATAGCTATGGTTCCTAATACTGTTAAGCTTGAAAAAGGAATGGTAATGTCCAACGAACCAGGAGTTTATAAGGCAGAAAAGCATGGTATAAGAATAGAAAACATAGTTGTTGTTCAAAAGAATGAAAACACTCAATACGGCGGACAATTTATGAATTTTGAAACTTTAACTGTATGTCCTATAGACTTAGAAGTTATAAATGCGTCTTTATTAACACTTGAAGAAAAGGCGTGGCTAAATAATTACCATAGAACTGTATTTGAGAAACTTTCTCCTTATTTACAAGGGGAAGAATTAGAATACTTAAAGCAAGCAACAGTAGCAATATAAACATAAGTTTAATTATAGCAAGAGAGAAGAGATGCGACTGCATCTCTTTTTTTGTTCTTTTTTAGAAGGTTTTTAACCTAAGGTTTTATTGCATCAATCTTTATGGATATGAACTTTACGTCATGGGTAAAATATTTAGGTATATGAAAATAAATAGACTTTCATAGCAACAGGCTATTTTTCAACTGGTTTAGAGATTAGTGAATAGGAAAGGTGATTTTAATGGGTAAAATAACAGCTTATTATACAATGCCACATCCACCGATAATAGTTCCAGAGGTGGGACGTGGAGAGGAAAAAAAGATACAAAGCACATATGATGCTTGTGAAAGTGTTGGGAAGGAAATAGCAGAGTTAAAACCAGATACGATAATAGTAATTACACCACACGGCACTATGTTTTCAGATGCTATATCACTTTCTTTTGAAAGTTCTATTTCAGGGAGTTTAAAGCAGTTTAGGGCTCCAGAGGTTTCTATGAACTTTGATATAGACTTGGATTTGACACTAAGGATTATGGATAAGTCTGATGAAAATGACATACCTACTGCTAAGATAACACGTAATTTCATTAAAAAGTATGGCAGGGAATATGAATTAGATCATGGTACCATAGTTCCACTATATTTTATTGGGAATAAATACAGTACCTTCAAGCTTGTTCATATTACATATGGTGGTCTTTCTCCTATGCAGCTCTATAGATTTGGTAAGGTAATTAAAGAAGCTGTAGAAGAAAGCAATAAAAACGTTGTATTCATTGGCAGTGGCGATCTTTCTCATCGTCTTAAAGACGAAGGACCTTATGATTATAGTCCCTTTGGAGAAAAGTTTGATAAGGAAATAATAAGTTTACTAACAAAGGGTGATGTAGCTGGGGTATTTAATATAAACTCTGAAATGATTGAAAACGCTGGAGAATGTGGATTAAGGTCTTATTATATAATGCTTGGAGCAATGGCAGGCAATGATATAAAAGGAGAACTTCTTTCTTATGAAGGCACCTTTGGAGTTGGATACGCAGTAATGAAATTTGAACTTGAAAGCAGTGATAGAGATATATTATCAGAAATCACTAAGGAGAAAAGAAAAAAATATATAGAGCGAACAAATAACGAAGATGTTTATGTTCGCCTTGCAAGAGAAAGTCTAACTCATTATCTAATAGAGGGCAATTTCATGGAGGTTCCAAACTATGTAACAGAAGAAATGATAAATAGTAAAAGGGGAGTCTTTGTTTCGCTTAAGAAGTTTGGAGCGCTAAGAGGTTGCATAGGGACTATTTTTCCAGTGACAGATAGCATTGCAGAAGAAATAATGCGAAATGCTATTGAAGCAGGAGAGGGCGATCCAAGGTTTAGTGCAGTATCGGAGGGGGAACTTGAGGATATCGTCTTTTCAGTAGATGTCTTAACAGAGCCTATAGAAGCTTCAATAGAAGAGCTAAATCCAAAAAGATATGGAGTAGTTGTAAGAAGTGGCAGAAAGACTGGGCTACTATTACCAGATTTAGAAGGTGTTAACACAGTAGAGGAACAAATAAGTATTGTGTTAAAGAAAGCATCAATTTCCACCAATGAAAAATACTCTATAGAAAAGTTTGAGGTTATTAGGCATAAATAGGAGTGATGAAATATGGAAAAGGAAGCACTATTTTATGAAAAGCAAGGAGATAAGATAAGTTGTAAACTTTGCCCCCACAACTGTCTTATTCCAGTTGGCGCACATGGTAAATGTAAGGTAAGAATCAATAGAGAAGGAAAGCTTTATACGATAAATTATGGAGAAATGACTTCTGCTGCAAGGGATCCCATAGAGAAGAAGCCCTTATATCATTTTAAACCAGGTAGCAATATACTTTCAGTAGGAAGCTTTGGATGCAATTTTACTTGTGGGTTTTGTCAAAATCACTCCATATCTCAAGAAAGAGCAAGGAGCGAATACATAGCTCCAAAAAAATTAGTAGAAATGTGCCAAGGGCTTGAAGATAATATAGGAATAGCTTTCACCTACAATGAACCTTCTATCTGGTAT
>JAJYBA010000141.1 GCA_021779235.1 Bacillota bacterium | reverse complement strand
CCTCAAAAATCTTTTCTTCAAAAAGTACCTTTTCTGCAGATACTTCTTTAAATATACTCTCCCCCATATTTAACAATGAAGCATAATTTCTAACCTCACTATGCATTAGTTCAATTTTGAAGATTGGAACTGGGCTAAAGCTTTCATTTATGTCCCTCAGATTTTCACTTTGAAGTTTCATCCACTTTTCGAAATACCCCTTCCCCCCCTCTTCAGAAATTATTTTATTAACAATTATTGCATCTACATTAAAATCATAGAGATGCAAATAAGAAAAATTTCTTTTAGCTTCTTTGATAACAATTTTTTCTGGAGTCGTAACTATTCTAAGGCTAACTTTATCCTTTTGGAGCATTAACTCGTGAAGTTCATCAATCTTATTATAAAGACTTTCAATTTCATCAAAAGTTCTCTCATCAGGAACTGGAATCTTTATTGTATTTTCAATTATTGGCTTTGCAAACTTAGCAGCCTTCCTTTTCATAGGGAAAAATTTCTCCATCCACCACTTAAAAAGCTCTGGGAACTTTAAAAGTGACATAGTTTCTCCAGTAGGAGCACAATCAACAATTAACACTTCATATTTGTTTTCATCATAAATCTGTTTGATTTTAAGTAATGAAATTAAATCTTCAAATCCTGGGAAAACTAATAATTCCTCCACTGCTATGCTTTTTTCAGTTTTTACTAGCATCAATTTTTCTATATATCCCTTAATATTTCCCCAAATAGCTTGATTTTCAACAAGAGCATCTACCTCAATAGCTTCTAAATTATCTGAGATCTTTATAGGAGTATTAGATAGCTTTACACCAAAAGCATCGCTAAGACTATGAGCTTGATCCGTACTCATTATGAGCACCTTTTTCCCCTGACGTGCGATTTGGCAGGCTGTTGCTGACGCCACACTAGTTTTACCTACTCCACCTTTTCCTGTATATAAAATAATTCTCACTTTAATCCCTCCAATTCAATTATAGAAAATCAACCTCAACCTTTTTAATCTCTTTTTTTGCTGTTTCTTCATTCTTTCCAGAGGACTCACTCATAAGCTCTAAAGCAATATCCTTTATAACATTGACTGCCTCCTTCTCAAAGGTATTAAGTCTGTTCAAGGCTTTTTCTGGCAAAATATCCTTTATAACTTCATATTTAAGCTTTTCTATTTTAATTATTTTTTTAATTATTTCTTTATTCATTTAATCCACCCTCTCCTCAAAATAAATGGATAGATAATCCTCATTAAAATTCGCTTTACTTATTGAGTACTTTCTCAAAGAATTTGGACAAGGAATATTTCTCTTGAAATTACCTATTTTAATAGATATATCAGAACCAGTTTCATATAGTTCTAAGTCTTTCTTGTCTCCAAAAGGCATATATACTTGAAGCTTATAACCTTTTTCTACCTTTTCAAATTTCTCACTAAAAGTTATTTTTTGTACTTTTAAAATATCTTTAACATCCAGAGAATCCTTAACTATTCTTTCTAGCCCTTCAATACCATTAACATCAACCTCGTACCATTTAATTTTGAACCTAGGCAGATTCAAAAATATTGAATCTATTTCTTCCAAGTATCTTTTTTGGATACATTTCCATTCATCAAAAAAGCTATTGCCTATATCCTCTGGTATTATTCTATTAATGTATAACCCATCTACATTGAAATTATAAAGATTTAAATACATATAGTTCCTCTTAGTCTCCTCTATAACCATTTTTTCAGGAATAGCAACCAACCTTATACTACAGCACTCTCTATCCTTTAATAAGTTTTGAAGATTTGAAAGCATTATATAAAGTTTTTCAATATCATTCATAGCTTGCTTATCAGGCATTTCTATCTTAAAAGCTATCTTAGAGATAGGTCTAAGCACTTTCATTGCAACCTTTCCAATAGGAAATAACTTCTCCATGTACCAGCTCATAAGCTCTGGAAATTTTAGTAGGGATATAGTTTCTCCTGTTGGTGCACTATCTACAATTATTAAGTCATAAATGCCTTTATCATATAAATCTTTAATTTTCAAAAGACAAAATAACTCTTCCATCCCGGGAAATATAACAATATCTTCAAAATCCTCTATTTGCTTTTCATCCTTAAGAAGCATCATTTTCTTAATAGCAGCTTGAATATTTCCATAATAATTTTCCATTTCATAATTAGGATCAATTTCAAGTCCCCATAGATTCTCTCGTATTTCAGTAGGTTCGTTTTTTATTTGCTGCATAAAAATATCACTTAAATTATGTGCCATATCCGTACTAACAATTAAAGTTCTTATGCCCTCTTTTGAAGCCTTTAGCGCATGGGCTGCAGCAGTACTTGTCTTGCCAACTCCACCTTTTCCAGTAAAAATAATTATTCTTTTCATATTATCCCTCCTAATTTAATTCCTTAAATGAATAGTTCCTTAGTCGAAGTATTTTCCTTAAAAATAACTCAGTCATCCTGAGCTATTCAATAATTATTTTCTTTAACTTTCTAACAGGAATTGTTTCTTCCTTAGCTTGATTCTTGCTTTCTTTAAAAACTCCAAGTACTTTTTTATAAATACTTAAAGCTGAAGAAATCTCTTCCTCGGTGAGTGCTCCATAGATTTTAATAACATATTCAGCAATCATAGCCTTTTCTTTCTCAATTACTATACTCGCAGTATTTGTTAGAGTTATTAAAACAATCCTTCTATCCAAAGTACTTCTTATTCTTTCTACCATAAGTTTCTTTTCTAATCTAGCAATAACCCCTGTAGCAGTATTTAGTGGTGCCATTATGTATTCTGCTATTTCCGTCATGTTAGCATTCTTTTTTCTATACAAGAATAACAAAGCTAATATTTCATTCTTAGAATAATCTAAGAATATATCACTCCACTGTTCTGGAAAAAACAAAACCTTAAACTCATCAATATAATTAAAAATAATACTCTCAATTTTGTTTATATCCATAAATGTCCTCCAAATTAGTTCTTATATCGAAGTATAATTTAATTCTATCACCGAAGTATTCTCTTGTCAAATATTATTAACATGTAACTAACCTAACCCGGAAATTTCCTATTTATCGCTCATAATTAAACAATTTTACTAAGGAAGCAGTATAACATAAGTGAAGCCATCTTAAAATATTCACAAAATCTTTATAAATATTTAGTATAATATAGTAAGAAACTACATTAAGAAGAGAAACGGGAGGATATTATGGAATTACAACAAAAATTTGAAAAACTAAAAGACATCCTTAAAGAAGCGGGTAGCGGAGCAGTTGCTTATTCTGGTGGAGTAGATAGCACATTTTTAATAAAGGTTGCTCATGATGTACTTGGTGATAACGTTATAGCTGTTACTGCAAGATCATCAACCTATCCTATAAGAGAATATAATGAAGCAAAGAAATACATAGAAGAATTTGGTGCAAAACATATAACTATAGTATCAGAAGAGTTGGAAATAGAAGGCTTTTCAAAAAATCCAGTAAATCGCTGTTACTTCTGTAAGACAGAGCTTTTTACTAAGGTTAGAAAAGAAGCTAATAACTTTGGCTTTAAGCATGTATTTGACGGCTCAAACTTTGATGATACTTCTGACTTTAGACCAGGAATGAAGGCTGCAAAGGAGCAGGGGGTAATAAGTCCATTAAAATTAGCAGAGCTAACCAAAAAAGATATCCGAGAGCTTTCAAAAGAGCTTAACATCCCAACTTGGAACAAGCCATCCTTCGCTTGCCTTTCTTCAAGATTTCCATATGGAAAGGAAATAACTGTAGAAAAGCTAAGCATGGTAGACAAAGCTGAACAATTTTTGATGGATATGGGTTTCAAACAATTAAGAGTTAGACATCATGACGAAATTGCCAGAATAGAAGTTGATCCAGATGAAAGAATGCGGTTTTTCGACTTAGAAATCATGAATAAAATAGGCGATGAATTTAAAAGAATTGGCTTTAAATATGTAACTTTAGATATAGTAGGCTATAGAACCGGAAGTATGAACGAGGTCCTATCAGATAAGGAAAAAGTAATATAACTAAAAAATGATGTAAATACTTTTAAGTTTTTCATGTTTTTTATCTAAAATACAAACATAAACCTCCAGTTTCTATTAGACCTTCTAAGGTCGTAGTAAAAACTGGAGGTTTTTTAAAATTATTTTAAATTCAAAAGCCAGGTTTCAGCATCCTCAATATTCTTAAACACTCTAAAATCATTCCCTCTATTAACTTCAACAAGTAATTCTCGAAATCTACCTTGAATTTTGTTTTCATCTTCTATAATAGCTGCAACTTTTATATGATAGTTCATGAATTTTTGCAACGCCATGCCTGCGAGACCAGTTTTAAGATTGAAAAAATCTTCTGTAAGGGCTTCCTTATTAAACATTAAAAAGCAAGCATTATTTCCCATACAAATACCAATAATATCTAACACATCTTCTTCTGAACTAAGCTGTGAGTTAATATAAATATATTGTTTATTACTTTTTTCCACTATTTCATAATTCATAGATCGG
>JAJYBA010000140.1 GCA_021779235.1 Bacillota bacterium | reverse complement strand
AGGATTTAAATAGTTTCTGCTGTCGTCAAAGTATGGGTGCATGAAATTTTTACCATCTAAAGTAGTTAGGCCACTTGGGATAGTTATATTCATAATCTTACCTTTTCTTAAACTGAAAGCAGCATCATGCATCTGATATCCATTTGAAGCAGGTTGTACAAATTCTCCTGTGTCAACTGAGTTCCATAAAACTGCATTTTGATCAGCATCTACAATTCCTAGGTATCCTTCACCTGGGTGATCTCCTGTCCAGTTATTATCATATAATTCGTCAACATACCAAACTAATAAGCCTGGGTCATAGGACATAGCTCCACCTCTTAAACGTGCTAATCCTGCATCTGTACCTGTTTGATTTCTCCATTCAATTAAATAGTAATGGTTCGTTAATAACTTTCCATCCGTTGTAATAAATCCATTTAATTGGAATTTCAAGTCACTTTCTACATCATCTGATAATATTGTAGCTCCATCTGCTTCTATTGCTACGTCATCAACATATAATCCGGACATATTTACATATCCGTCTGTAAAATAAACAATTTTTAGTTCAATGTTTTTACCAGCATAATCATTAAGTGAAAATTCTGCATCAATCCATCCATCTGACTTTCCTGTAATGCCATTGCCTGGATTTTGGCCTGAACCTTCTAAATCATCAGTTGTAGTAATATTTCCTGCGACTGTTGACCAATCTGTTCCACCAACTTCTTTAACTTGCACAGATGCATAATCCCACCATTTTTCAATATCATACATAGCTTTGAATTTTAATGCTATGTTAGTTTTACCTGTTAAATCAAGAGTAGTACTCATTGAAGTATTTAAATTAGTACCACTTGTGCTGTAATAAGCTTTTTTACCACTTGTTGGGGTAACCACTGTAGTTACCTTTTGTGGCAGATCAATTCTAACTACATCATTATTAGTACCTTTTGTACTAGCTTCGTCAATTAAAAGATCTAGTCCAGTATCAGATACATTGTCTATATTTACGCTTGTACCAGTTAACCAATTTCCACCATAATTAGCTTGTAAAAATTGCTTAGCATATGGACTAAATCCGCTTGGTTCAGCTCCTGGAACAATACCTGTCCAACTTCCACTTGACATTATAGACCAATATCCAACCGGCTCTCCTGTTCCACTATAATTTGTGTCATATTCATCTGGAAGACCTATGGCATGTCCAAATTCATGACAGAATACTCCTGGTGCTCCATCTTGTGGATCAATGTTGTAAGTGTAAACTGAAAAATTCTTTCCTTTTGTATCTTTAACTGTGTAAGGTGCACTTCCTACAGTCCAATTATGAGACCATATTGCATCGGTTCCTAAACTTCCGCCACCAGCTTCTTGTCCAACACCCGCATGAACCACTATAAATTTGTCTACAATACCGTCTGGTTCATTAGTATTTCCATCTCCATCAAGATCATATGGATCTTCATGATCATAATCTGCTAAATTTATAGTAGGATCTTTTGCAACATTATCAAGGGCCTCCTTAATTAACGCTCTAGCATTTACATCATTAGTAGTTCCGACCATTTTTCCATAATAGGCAGCTTCATGCTTAGCTGTGTACCATCCAGCTATTCCACCATCTACTACAAAACTTCCTCCCGATTGTTCTTTATACCATTCTTTCATAGTTACAAAGTCTTCAATTCCGTCTGGTCCTTTATATGTTCCTTCATTGAACAATATATTTTGGTAATGATTCTTTGAATAATCATCATAGTAAAAATCTGTTTCGTCTTCTTTCATATCTGTATACTTAAAATCTTGATAATCCATAAGTATAACAAGTGGTTTAACTGTAACTTTTGCATCAGTCCACTCACCTTCTGGTTGTACATATTGTGGAGCATCATTACCTTTTTTCATAGATAACTGTTGATCTTGCATAACTCCATAAGCTTTGGCTTTGTCATTCATCTTTTCAGTAAGTTTAACATCACGCTCATTTGGTCTTAAGTATGTTGCAGGGTCCTGTTCACCTAAATACTCCTGAATGATTTTTTGAATTTCTTCTGGAGAAGTGTTTTCAGTAATTTTACCTTGTTTTTTAAGCATGTCAATAATTTTGTCCTCATTTGCCTGTGCTGCATGATATGCTCCATAATAAGAACCATTTGAATAATTTTTGGACTGTGCTGCTTGTACATTAACGGCTGGTGCTACTAATCCTAATGTTAAAGTAGCTGACATTAATATACCTAGTATTTTTTTACTTTTCAAAAAAAATCGCCCCCCTTAAAATTTTGCATATACCATATTAATTTTTTAAAATATAGTATATGGATTAATTATATATGGCAGCAAACTCCATTTCAATGAATTTTTGTTTATTTTTTACATATTTTACACAAAATATGTGTTATATTTAAATATTAAATATAGTTAAAATATTACATATATTTTACAAGCATATGTAATATTTTAACTATATTGTTTTATATTTCTTACTTTATTTAAATATTTATATTTTTATATTTATTTCAAAGAATGAGCTATTTTCTATTTTCCTAAAAATTATATCTTTAATTCCAATTAATTTACTAAAATAGAAAAGTATATATTACTTTAAATACATTTTCTTCGCCACCCAATTCTGAACTAGCGCTTGGTCAAATGCATTTATGTAATATATACTTTTTTAACTCATTAAAGAATATTCAAATAAATATCAAGTCAGTATGCTTGCATCTTTGACTTTTTCTTTCTTTTCACGTGTCTAAAGGATTTTATTTTCCAGTATATAAATCAACTATTTTCAATATTACTTCAACTGCTTTTTCCATAGCAAATGTAGGTATAAATTCATATTTACCATGGAAATTATGTCCGCCGGTGAATAAGTTTGGCGTAGGAAGTCCCATAAATGAAAGTCTTGCACCATCTGTACCACCTCTAATAGGAACAATTATAGGTGTTATCCCTATTTCTTTCATTGCTAATTCTGCAGTATCTACTACATGTTTAACTGGTTCTACCTTTTCCTTCATGTTAAAGTACTGATCTTTAACTTCAATTTCAACTGTGCCATTGCCATATTTATCATTTAATTTATCTGCTACATTTCTGATAAACAACTTTCTATTTTCAAAGCTTTCTCTATCAAAATCTCTAATTATATATTGAAGCTTTGTTTCTTCAACTTCTCCATTAAGACTGATCAAATGATAGAATCCTTCATATCCTTCTGTAGTAGCTGGTGTCTCATTTTCTGGAAGGAAACTCACAAATTCGTTTGCTATAAGTGTAGAGTGAATCATCTTTCCTTTTGCTGAACCTGGATGAACATTTCTTCCATGAATACAAATTTTTGCTCCTGCAGCATTGAAATTTTCGTACTCTAGTTCTCCAATAGTTCCTCCATCTACAGTGTATGCAAAATCTGCATTAAATTTTTCTACATCAAAAAGATCTGCACCACGGCCTACTTCTTCATCTGGTGTAAATCCTATACAAATGGTACCATGTGGAATATGAGGGTTTTCTATTAAATATTCTACAGCAGACATTATTTCTGAAATTCCAGCTTTATCGTCAGCTCCTAGTAGCGTAGTTCCATCTGTTGTGATAAGTGTTTTTCCTATGTAATTCTTTAATTCTGGAAAATCCTTTGGAGAAAGTACTATGTTATTTTCTTCATTTAATATTATGTCTTTTCCATCATAATTTTCAACAAATTTAGGGTTAACATTTTTTCCAGACATATCTGGAGCGGTATCCATATGCGCTATAAATCCTATAGTCGGTACATCTTTTTCTACATTTGAAGGAATTGTAGCCATTACATATCCATTATCATCTATACTTACCTGTTGTATACCCATTTCCTTTAATTCCTTAACTAATTCCTTGGCAAGTATCATTTGACCCGCTGTGCTTGGGACAGTAGTTGATTCCTCATCAGATTTAGTATCGTAGCTTACATATTTTAAAAATTTTTCTACAACTTTTGACATATGCTCATCTCCTTATTCTTCATTAAGTAATTTATTTCTTTGTATACCATTACATTATACTACAATGTGCTCAAATCTTAAAGATAATAAGATATTTCGGATAAAATACTAACAACTATTATACATACCTCGAGTTCCATATTATAAGCTCCATAAATTATATAAGCATAAATTTATTATTTTTTCTTCAGAAAATTATCAATTAGTTTCTCAGCCATTCTTTTTTGCATATTAGCTTTATTAATAAGTAACAGTACCATTAAAAGTAGTTCTATTAACTCCCCTTCCTCTTTTCCCATTTCTTTAATTTTGCCTTTTATAAATTCAGTGTCTTTATCTATATCATGTGCAAACTCTTGATTTTGAACTTCTTTTATATCTA
Organism: Bacillota bacterium; assembly: GCA_021779235.1. Classification (GTDB taxonomy): domain Bacteria; phylum Bacillota; class Clostridia; order Clostridiales; family Clostridiaceae; genus Clostridium_AD. The sequence goes on along the minus strand of JAJYBA010000140.1, from coordinate 173 downwards.
AAAAATTGTTATATAAATCCTCTAATGAAAGGCTTGTACCTTTGGGGGCTTTTACATCAATAATAGGATCAAATACAGTATTAATATCATTGATTGATATAGTCTGTTTCAAATTATAAATAAGTGTCAGCAGTATCATATGTTCATTAGTATATTTTTTGTTTTTCGCTGGC
>JAJYBA010000139.1 GCA_021779235.1 Bacillota bacterium | reverse complement strand
TCTAACATAGGGGGGAGATTTTGTGGATAAGAAACTTATTATAAATAAAACAAAAGAATATGTAAAATCCAAACTTGAAGGTGAGGGAACAGGACATGACTTTTGGCATATATTGAGAGTTTATAAAACTTCTGTTTATATAGCAGAAAAAGAAAATGCCGATTTGTTCGTAGTGGAATTGGCTGCATTATTACATGACATTGCAGATTGGAAATTTAATGAAGGCAATAGTGATATTGGACCTGAGATATCCCGCCAGTGGTTAGAAAGTTTGGGAGTTTGCGACGACATTATTGATAAGGTTACAAGAATAATAGGAACTATGTCATTTAAAGGTGGAACAACAAATGCTAATCAAGAAAGCATAGAGGGAAAAGTTGTTCAGGATGCTGATAGATTAGATGCTATAGGTGCTATAGGAATTGCAAGAACTTTTGCTTATGGGGGATATAAAGAAAGAGAAATACATAATCCTAATATAACACCTCAAAAATATATTAATTTTGAACAATATAAAAAAAGTACTGGTACTACAACTAATCACTTTTATGAAAAACTTTTATTGCTAAAGGATTTAATGAATACAGAAACAGGCAAATCTATGGCGAAAGAAAGGCATAAGTTTATGGAGGACTATTTGGATCAATTTTTTAGAGAATGGGATTGCATAGAAACAGATTCCACCTCTATATAATTTTAATAACTAGGTATAAAAATAACCCCTTAAATAAAAACTATCCATGTTGGATAATCTTATTTAAGAGGTTATTTTCATTTTAAATATTATCGGATATATGAAATGAAAATTTTCAGATTATTTATTGACAAAAGATATTTAAACGTATACAATAAACTTAACCGGTTTAGTTAATCGGTTAAGTTAAGAAGAGGTGATTTATTATATGAATAAAACTTGCATACTTGGAAGCTTAAATATGGATATAGTATTAAAAGTAGAAAACATGGCAAAGATTGGCGAGACCATTTTCGCAAACAGTTTATCTACTATTCCTGGAGGAAAAGGAGCAAATCAAGCAGTTGCGTCTAAACGAATGGGCTCAGAAGTCTACATGATAGGTAAAGTTGGTTTAGATAGCAATGGTGATTTCTTAGTTAGCAAGCTTGAAGGCGATAAGATAAATACAGACTATGTTTTCAAAGATAATAAAGAAACTACTGGCACAGCTATAATTAATGTTAACAACGAAGGTAATAATTCTATAGTTGTAGTAGCTGGTGCTAATATGAGTATTAGTATAGATGAAATAAAACAAAGCTATTCGATTATAAAAGATTGTGATGTGATAATTGCACAATTTGAAACGCCTAGCGAGATGACAATTGAGGCTTTCAATTATGCGAAATCTAAGGGAATTATAACAATACTAAACCCAGCTCCAGCAAAAAAAATAGATGAAAATTTGCTGAGATGTACGGATATAATAATTCCTAATGAAACAGAAGCTTACGAGCTTACAGGAATTTTAGTTGAAGATTTAGAAAGTGCTAAAAAAGCTGCTGAAAATTTCATGAAAATGGGAGTGACTTATGTAATAATAACTCTTGGTTCAAAGGGTGCAGCATTAATAACTAATGATAAGGCAGAATTAATTCCAGCAATTAAGGTTAATGCTATTGATACAACTGCCGCTGGAGATAGTTTTATTGGAGCTGTATCAAGTAAATTAGGAACTGAAGAATTGAACTATGAGAATCTTAAAAAGGCTATAGCCTTTGGTAATAAAGTTTCTTCTATAGTAGTTCAAAGAGCAGGAGCACAGCCATCAATACCAACGATAAAAGAGGTAATAGACATTTATGGGGAAGATGAGAATTAATAATCATCATTACATCTAGAGGAATACAAGGAGGCATAATCATGAGAAAAACTGCATTACTAAATTCACAAATATCTGAAGTAATATCTAAAATGGGGCACCATGATACCTTAGCTATAGGGGACTGTGGATTACCAATACCAGATGAGACTAAAAGAATAGATATTGCATTAATCAAAAATATACCTGGTTTTATTGAAACATTAACATCTATATTGACAGAACTTCAAATTGAAGAAGTAATAGTTGCTACGGAGACCTTTGAAGTTAGTCCTCATGTATTCAATGAAATAAAAAAGGCAGTTGGAGATGTAAAAATTACATTTATAACCCATGAGGAGCTGAAGGCTGAATTAGGAAAGTGCAAGGCAGTAGTAAGAACTGGTGAACAAACACCTTATGCAAATGTAATACTAAAATCAGGAGTGGTATTCTAACGGTAGTTTTATATAAGTAAGTTTTGAGGAGGAGATTCAATGACTAACATAAAACCTCTACTTCAGATGAAAGATGTTTCAAAATCCTTTCCAGGAGTAAAAGCTCTTGAAGATGTTAAATTAGAAGCTTATAGTGGAGAAGTTCTGGCTCTGCTCGGAGAGAATGGGGCAGGAAAATCTACATTAATGAAGATTTTAAGTGGAGTATACAAAAAGGATAGAGGGAGCATTCTTATTCAAGGGTCTGAAGTAGATATAAAAGGTATAAAAGACGCTGAAAAACTTGGAATAGCAATTATTCATCAAGAACTAAGTCTTCTTCCTAATTTAAGTATATGGGAAAATATATTCTTAGGCAATGAAGAGTTTAATGGAATAACAAGAAGAATAAATAAAAAAGAGTTAAAAGAAAAATCAAAAATCTTACTTAAAGATATTGGTTTTAATATTGATGTAGATACCCTAGTTAAGGATTTGAACGTAGGTGAAAAACAGCTAATAGAGATTGCAAAAGCACTTTCCAAAAATTCAAAAATCATAATAATGGATGAACCTACAACAGCATTAACTGATGTTGAAACTGAAAATCTTTTTAAAGTAATTATCAAGCTTAAAAGTGAAAATATGGGTATTGTATATATCTCCCATAGGATGGATGAAATATTTCAAATCTGCGATAGAGTAACTGTTTTAAGAGATGGTAAATATATTGGTGAGGTTAAGACAAAGGATATTACAAAAGATGATTTAATATCAATGATGGTTGGTAGAAAACTGGAAGAACAGTTCCCATACAGAAAGTCATCCATGGGACATGCTATTCTTAAAGTTGAGAATTTAAGCTTTGATGAAAAGGTTTGCGATATTAGCTTTGAAGCAAAGAGTGGAGAAATCTTAGGAATTGCGGGACTCATGGGTTCAGGGAGAACGGAAATGGCTAAAACTATTTTTGGAGAATATAGAAAATCTTCAGGTAGAATAATTGTCGATGGTGAAGAAGTTAACATTTGTTCCCCTAAAGATTCTATTGAAAAAGGAATTTGTTATCTTTCTGAAGATAGAAAAAAAGAAGGTCTTATTCTAGGTATGTCAGTTGGAAGCAATATGACCTTATCTAACCTTAAAAAGTATGAAAATGGTGCTAAACGCATTAATAAAGTAGAAGAAGGTAAGGAAGTTGAGGAATATATAAAGAAACTTTCTATAAAGACTCCTAGTGCAGAACAGTTAATTAAAAATTTAAGTGGAGGAAATCAGCAAAAGGTTATATTGGCCAAATGGCTTATGCTTTCACCAAAAGTATTAATCATTGACGAGCCAACTAGAGGAATAGACGTAGGAGCTAAGAAGGAAATTTATGAAGTTTTGAATGAACTAAAAGCCATGGGTAAAGCAATTATTATGATATCCTCTGATATGCCTGAAATACTCGGAATAAGTGATAGAATTTTAATTATGCATGAAGGAAGAATATCTGGTGAGCTTAATAGGGAAGAAGCTTCACAAGAAACAATAATGAAATATGCTGTAGGTATAAAAAATTAACATTAAAATAAGAACGCTTACGAAGGAAGGAGTTTATATTGTGAACAATAATTTAAAGAATACAGTTTTAAAGTATAAATCTTTAATAGGTCTTTTGATATTATGCATCGTTATATCATTTATAACACCTAGATTTTTAAGCATAGCAAATATTAAAAATGTACTTACTCAAGTTTCGGTAAACGCTGTTATAGCTATTGGAATGTCTTTTGTAATCTTAACGGGAGGAATTGATTTGTCCGTAGGATCCATACTTGCAGTGAGCGGTGCTGCTGCAGCAAGTATAATAAAGTCCACAGGTAACTTATTTTTAGCAATAATTGCAGCTTTAGCTATTGGCTCAGTAATAGGTCTTATAAATGGTGTTCTTATTTCAAAAGGTAGAATACAAGCATTCATTGTTACACTAGCTACAATGACCATTTTTAGAGGTGTAACTTATGTATATACAAATGGTACTCCTATTTCAGGACTTGGACAAAGCTTTTCTAGCATAGGTAATAAAACGTTTTTAGGACTACCAATTCCTGTTTTACTTATGGTTATAGTATTTGGTATAGGCTTTTATGTTTTAAGTCAAACTAGATATGGTAGATATCTTTATGCACTAGGCGGAAATGAGGACTCAGCAAGATTATCAGGTATTAATACAAGCAAGATTAAAACACTTGTATACGTTATCTGCGGTGCTACAGCAGCCTTAAGTGGAATAATTGTTACTAGTAGAATAGGATCAGCTTCTCCTAACGCTGGAGTAGGTTTTGAATTAGACGCTATCGCAGCAGTAGTATTAGGTGGTACTAGTTTAGCCGGCGGAGAAGGAAGTGTTGTAGGTACAATAATTGGAGCTTTAATTATAGGT
>JAJYBA010000012.1 GCA_021779235.1 Bacillota bacterium | reverse complement strand
TAAGTCAGGAATATTATCTGGATTACCACCGGATTCATAGCTGTATGAATTATCATTAAAAAGCGATTGATTGATAGTATTGGATAATATCACCTGTGGCGAAGAATAATTTCCTTTCATTTCATTGTATACTATTCCATTATAATTTAGTTCACTGGTTTCACTATTAACTTCATAATGCCAGCCTTCCTGTTTAAGTATTCTAGGATCTTTAGATATATTGGGATAGAACACTGCATCCAAATACACACTCATCAAATTATTAAAATCTTTTTCATTCTTACTTGCCACTGGATACATTGTAAAATCCGGGCCAGTAAGAGCATTCATAAATGTATTCAATGATTGCTTAGTCATGATTAAAAATGGATCTTTAACAGGATATTCCCTTGAACCACATAAAACTGAATGTTCAATAATATGATTAACACCAGTGTTATCATGTACTGGTGTGCGGAAACTTATTGAGAATACCTTGTTTTCATCCTCGTTCTGTAAATAAATCAGTTTAGCTCCACTTTTAACATGCTGGAATATCATTACATTAGAGTGTATATCCTCAATCCATTTTTTAGATTCTAATTTAAATCCTGATATGTTTTTACCTATTCTAAAACTGTCCTTAATACTTACAGTGGGTGCAGAATTACTTAATTCTATATGTTTAGCTTGTGCACCTTCTGCGACGCTAATAGTGCTATTAAATAATAATCCCACTATCAGCAATATAGAAGTTATTTTTGTAAACTTCTTCATTTTATTCCCCCTCAAATATAATTTTTTATGATATATTTTTTTATGATATAAATAGTATGTTTTATTTTTAACATTCCATACATTAATTAGTATATGTCCTATTTTATTGCTAACACATAGTTAAATTTAAAAGGCTATTCCTATAATAGGGTGCTATTGCCTAGTTCATATTTTAGTTAGTAACCTTTAATGTTGAAAAAACATGGATATAGCGCTGTAGAGTTTAATCAATATGAAAATTCAAGCCTATATTTTGGGAAATTCACTTAATTAGTAAATGATAAAAATTTTCTTATTATAATTTCTTTTGAATTGCAAGCCATAACGAAAGTCAATATAAAGAAAAGTTCAATAAATGTTTTCTTTACATTAGCAAATTCGCTCTTTAAAAATATTGATATTACTATGCTTAGTATGTATTTATCTTTAAAAAGACTATTGCCATTTAGCTGAATTTATCATCATTTGAATTTTGATGTTTTTATTGCAAACATAAATCGAATTTGCAAGAAAAACTCTATTTGTTTGAGCATAATTGAATTTTTTCACGTATTTTGCAGTATTTCGGCCTAATTTGTCGTATTACCCTTTTGACTGTTGCTTGTTTCTTTAATAAGATTGTATTGGCTTGCAAGAAGTCATCGCACTTATAGTTTTATTTTTAATGAATTAATAATAAAAAAATTAAAATCTTATTATCACAGTAAACAGTTTGAAGGGAGATTTGTAAAATGCGTTCTTTTTTAAGAAAAAAAGATATAGATTTAATTTTAGAAAATAATAAATCTACATCTTGTGAAAAAACATTAGGTGCATTTGATGTAACCTTAATGAGTATTGGTGCAACAATTGGTACCGGCGTAATGGTTTTGACAGGAGTGGTAGCAGCAAGAGATGCTGGACCAGCTGTTGTATTATCCTTTATTATTTCTGCAATTATATGTATACTCGTTGCCTTATGCTATGCTGAGTTTGCGTCTTCAATCCCAACTTCCGGTAGTGCATACTCCTATATTTATGTATCACTCGGAGAATTAATTGCTCACCTAGTTGGATGGTCACTTTTTATAGGCTATACCGTTAGTACTGCAACTGTTGCAGGTGGATGGTCTGCATATTTTAATGGCTTACTAAAAGAAATTGGTATTCATATACCTAGTAAACTTACCACAATTCCTAGCCAAGGAGGAATGATTAATCTTCCTGCAGTAATTGTAGTATTATTGGTTACCTTTCTTCTTTCTCGAGGAACAAAAGAAAGTAAAAAAATAAATAATTTTATGGTTATAGTTAAACTAAGCATTATAGTTTTATTTGTAGCTGTAGGAGTATTTCACATAAAGCCTCAAAACTGGCACCCATTTATGCCATTTGGTTTTAAAGGAGTATTTGCGGGAGCAGCTTCTGTATTCTTTGCATTTTCAGGCTTTGATGCAGTTTCAACATCAGCTGAAGAGGTAAAAAATCCACAAAGGAGCTTACCTATAGGAATCGTTTCTTCACTTATTGCTTGTACAATTATTTACATAATAGTTTGTTTAGTTTTAACAGGTGTTGCAAACTATACTAAGCTAAATGTTGCTGATGCTATGTCATATGCACTAAATTCTGTTGGACAAAGCTGGGCTGGATCAATAATTTCAGTTGGAGCAGTTATAGGAATCCTTGCAGTTATGCTTGCATATAGCTATGGTGCATCACGTATACTATTTTCAATGAGTCGTGATGGATTACTTCCAAAAGCATTTTCAAAGGTAAATAGAAAAACCAATGCTCCTATTCTTTCAACTTGGACAGTAGGTATTTTAGGTGCCCTAATGACAGGAGTAGTAGATTTAAAACAATTAGCAGATGTTGCAAATATAATTATTATCGGTACATTCATGCTTGTATCACTATCTATAGTAGTGCTTAGAAAAACCAAGCCTAATTTAAAAAGAAACTTTAAAGTACCACTAGTACCAGTACTTCCTATAGTAGCAGTAATTTGTTGCTTATTCCTAATGCTTAATCTATCAAAAGCAACATGGATATACTTTGCAATATGGTTAGTTCTTGGTCTAATAGTATATTTTGCATACTCACGTAAGCATAGTTTATTAGAAAATGAAGTACAAACTTCCGCTCCATTAAAAAAGAGTGCATAATTTAGTTCTTAATCATATTGAATATATAAGTTGAAATACAAAAAAAATCCAGTAGAATATTTATTCTACTGGATTTTTTTCTAACTTTATTCCATGTTATATTTAACCCTTTATATTTATTTATATTTCTCCTATATATTTCAATACCTTTTGAATATATGATTCAATTGGCAAGGAACTATCAACAATTAAATAATCAGTTTTAGTGGGCAGTTTTGATTTCTCTAGTGCCTCTAAAAATCTTTCTTTTTCTGTTGATTCAATTTGACTTACACTTCTTTTCCTAGACTTTAACCTATTGTTAACTATGTTAAAATCTTCTACTTTACATTCTATATATTTGTATTCAGCATTATATTCATTAGCAATATTAATTCCATTATTTAAGGAATCATCATAATAACAAGGAGTATCAATAATTACACTCTTATTAATACCCAAATAATATTTGCATAATGAAAAAACAACATCATATGAAGCACTAGCAACAATGTCTAAGTCAACTCCCGATTCTATCATTGATGACTTTATAATATCCCTATCAATAACGATTGCATTAATGTATTTTGAAATTTCTTTAGCTAAAGTTGATTTTCCTGAGCCAGGAAAACCAGCCATCTGTAGTAAAAACATTGAATTCCCCCCTAAACATCCGATCTATTTGCTACATCTTTAAGTTCAAATTATTCCTCTTTTCAATTATTCTGCAAAGCAAATATTAAACATACCTTTTTAGCTTTAATTTAAACTCAGGTTGAGTTATATATTCCATATAATTAACAGTCCCATTAAAATCTAAATATGCTTGATATCTTTCACGTATAGCTGGAGCTTCAATCATATCAAGTACTTTATTTTTTGATACCCAACAGCTCTCTGATGTTTCTTCTGATGTGCACAATTCACCACTTACTGCCTTACATACGTAATCCAGCATCACTTTCGTAGGAACCACTTCTACGCCATTATAACCTTTATGCTTTACAGTATTAGAATATATACCTATCAGATAAGAAACTTCCACCGCAATTCCACTTTCTTCTTTAATCTCTCGAGTCAGTGCATCTATCAGATTTTCTCCTTCTTCAACTTGACCGCCTGGAAAAACCCATCCACCATGATAAGTTTTAACAAGAAGAATGTTTCCTTCTTTATTTTCTGTTATTCCACCTACTGCTACGATATGTGTTGGCATCACCATTTCAATTCCCCCAATCTTTATTCACCCTATTTTCATAGTCTAATATGTCTGCTAACGATGTTATATAACCTTCCCCCATTTAATTGCATAATTTAAAACAATCTGGAACTGAGCTTCATACCAAAAATTACTTTAAATTGGCACTCCCTTCAATTAGATTTAAATTAACTAAAGAAATACCCGAAACAAAACAGTTAGGAAATTCACCCTAAAACAGGTAAATTAACGGACTCAGTTTCATGAAAATCTTACTTTAGATCAATTTAATAATATAATAATTTTCATAATAATACAATATTTTACTTGCATCGTTATGTAAATCATTTAAATATTTCTACACTTTATAGTGCTATAAGTTTTTTAGCCCTAGCCAAATGTTCTCTATACCATTCTTCTATATCGTTAATATTATGAAAGCCAACTTCTATACTTTTACTTCACATCTTGTTTCTCCAAACAATTCTTTTTCTTTGAGGTAGCCGCAATTAAAGTAGGAATAACATTGCTATCCTTTTCCCTAGTATCTTTATTTATAAAATTTTTTACGGAGTATATATCAGCTTGTATAAATATTAATGATTTTATTTCAGGTTCCTCCCCCTCTGAGATTAAGCTTTGACTATAATTATTAAACATATCTCTAAACTGATTTTCATCAATTAATAAATCCATCTTAAAAATAGCAGATAAACAGAAGTATAAATTACTCACATTTTTATATTCAATAATTTTTTATAAAGTAAAAAAATCCAACAGAATATTCATTCTATAGGATTTCTTTATACTTTTATTGATTAAGCATTTATTAAGCTGACTCTCCATTTAACATATTCATCATATCTTGCTTTTCTCTCGTAAACCTATTGTACACACTTTGTCTTACTCCTGGTGAGCTATCTCTAAAATAAACGTTAACTTTTTGACGTTCATTATATAAATCATTTATGATATTACGGTCACTATTATTTAAATTCAACTTTGAGAACACGGATGAAGTTCCTCCAACCCCATGCTGAACTACTGTAGACCACAAACTTTCCTTTAGCGCATCGCTTTTTTTGCTTATATCAAAACCATACTTTGTCTTTAAATCTTTTGCTGCTGCATCGTAATAGTTTTGTTTTACATAATCCTGCTGCAGCTTTAAGAATTTATCTTTATCAGATAAAGCAACACTAGTCCATGCAGTATCAAAATTCGTACCAAATCTATTACCATCTTTAGCTTTTGCCTCTGATAGTTTTGAATATAAGTCATTATCCTTTCCACTAAGTGAATTGATAAAAGAATCTAAAGAACCTGTTTTTGAAGAAAACTGCCAAGTTCCATAGGACTTTCCACCATAATCACCAGGTGTATTACTTATTGTTCCTGGATTAGAATTAGATTCATATTTAGCTGCTGTGGACCCAAGTCCGCTAAACACATTATCTGTGACTTCACTGTTATCATTAAATAATGACTGCGACGCGCCCCTCATAATTGAGTTAAAATTACTTACGGTACCTAACGAATCATCCAAACTAAAAGAATCTTGCTTTGATAAGGCAGTAGACATAAGCTCCGCCATCATGGAATTACCCGAGCTATCCATCATTTGGCTGAGCATTGTTTGAAACGCCAAATCCTGCATTGCTTTATCATGCTCAAAGTCAGTTGTGCTTTTATCAGAATTAATATTATTATTTTTTATTTGTGCTGCATATTGATTTAACAGCGTATTGTTAATTATATTTGAAGATAATGCCATCACTATCACCTATTTTATATAAATTTTTTTCTCGCTATACTTATTATCGTACATTAGAAAAAAAACTTTAGTAACTACTAAATAAATTTAAAATAATGACAATAAACCGATTATACACAAGATTATAGTTGCAATAGAAAATACAGACACTATTTTCGTCTCATGCCATCCTGATAACTCATAGGAGTGATGAATAGGTGTCCTCTTAAACACTCGTTTGCCACCTGTAAGCCTAAAAACTATCTTTTGAATTATTGTAGTTATAGTTTCGAATACATAAATACCGCCAACCAATGCTACTATTAATGGGAGTTTAAGAATTAGTGCAACTGTTGCTATCGTACCACCAAGAGCTAATGCTCCAGTATCTCCCATAATTATTTTAGCAGGAAATGCATTGTATCTTAAAAAACCTAAAAGTGCTGCTGATAATACTCCACAAAATATTGATAAGGAATACTTTTCAAAATGAAAACTAACTATTGTAAAAAACACCATTACTAGTATAGTAACAGATCCCGCTAACCCATCTAGTCCATCAGTTAGATTAACTGCATTTGTGGTAGCTACATAAAAAAATATAATGAATGGCATGTAAAATACCCCTAGGTCCACTACACCCATTTGAAATGGAATTATTATTAATGTCCCAATTGAGGGGTTCATATACCCGTAGTATGCAAAATAACAGGATGGAATAAGTAAGAGAATGATTTTCTGCATAGGGGTAATTCCTTCATTGTGTTCATGTAGAGTTTTCAAACTATCATCTATAAAGCCAACAAACCCAAAAACTATAAGGGAATATAAAGCAATTTTAGTCTCATGATCAAAATGTCTCACAATTAGTAACATAGTTATCGCAGATGAAATAATAAATATAAAACCACCAAAGGTAGGTGTTCCTTCTTTTGCCTTATGGGTTTCTGGTGTCCCTTCCCTTATGTGCTGACCTAATTTAAATTTAAGAGCCAATGGAATAAAAAGTGCTCCTATAAGTATTGATATAAAAAATGTAACTAATGCAAAATAAAATATGGTGCTCATAATAAACATCCCTTCTTAATTTTTTATTGCTTATCGTTCTGTCATTTATATATATAATCAGTTTTCTTTAATTTAGTAAGAATCTGCACTTCCAGAGTGAAACAAGAAAACTTCAATATTTCTTATTCGTATCATTCTATCTCTCCTCTCGTTAAATTAGATATCAGGAACATGGATTTGACAATTAAATCCATAACCCTTAAAATATAAATAATGAATTTTTAGTTAACTTTCATTGATATAATAATTTATATACAAACTGAACTCAATACATATATACTAAAATCAGATAAAATAGAGGAACATCAAATATTCAATTGAAAATAATTCAATTAAGTTGAAATATACTATATTAAAATTTAAAGTATTATTGGAGGAATTGCATTGAGAAATGAGATAGACGATTTAGAAGAATTAGATATTAAAATAAAAAAAGATTTAAAAGAAATCAAAAATTATTCTAATGATCACATTATTAATAACAACTTAGTAGCAATAGCTAAACAAAAAATACTTGATAAAACCAAGAAGACAATTGCATATAATCTTAAGAAACTTATTCAAATAGAATCCACACAGAAAAATCTTTCTAAGAAAATAGGTGTTTCAGAAGATTTACTATCAAAATATAAATCTGGAAATCCAATTCCAAATATAGAGACATTGATATACATTTGTGAAATTTATAAAATAGATTTAGCCAAGTTTCTCAGTGCTAGGTTAACTTCTTTAGACATTGGGAATAATGAAAATCCTAACTGTAATATATTCGAAGAAAGGTACTATGTTTATTTTCTAGTAACTAATATGACAAAAGAAGGGACTATCCATGAAGGGACTATTGAATTTTTTAATAATAACGCTGTATTTAAAATACATTCAAATAACACAGTAATTAAGCACTTTAGTGGAAATTATTCTATTTCAGATAAGCTAGTATCCCTTAATCTACATAGTGCAGAAGACGGTAATGCACACATATCTATGATAAAACCTAATATTAATAAAGGTCGATATGTTGGTGGCCTATCAATGTTATCATTAGCCTCCGATGCAAACAGTAAACCTTGCTGTCAAAAGATTCTTTTCAGTAAAATGCAAATAGATAGAAGAGCAAATTTTGCAAATTTAAAAGAACTTCTGAGCTTTTATGTTGAAGAGAATTCTTTTGGTAATATTAAAATATCTCAAGCTGAAGATGAAACAGCATATAATTTTATACAAAGCAAAAGCACTCAATCCTAATGAAGATTGAATGCTTTTTATTATTTGCATTTTAAAATTCAACAAGTGTTTTCACTATATTCTTAAATTCAAGATTCCTATAAACAAATACTTTACTCAATGTGCTCCTCACTAATTCTCACAATCTCTAACATAGGATATTTTTCACTAAGCATTTTAGCTAAAGTCTCAAGTCCAAAGATTTCAGTAAATGTGTGACTACCAACTACAAGGTCTATTTTGCAATACTTTGCATACTGAACAGTATAAAGTATTTTTTCACCAGTTAAATATAAATCGCAACCTAAATCCCTGGCATCTTTTACATCTATGGCAGAAAACCCTGCCCCTGTTACTACTCCTATTCTTTTAATTAATCTATCATTATTCTTCCATGCATGCACTGGCTCGTCTAACAGCCCTTCTATTTTAGTAACAAGGTTTTCAAATGTTATGGCCCTATCTCTTTCTCCTATTCTTCCACAATACATTCCTTCATCATTAGAAAATTTGTCTATAACTTCAAATCCGAGTCTTCTTAAGATTGAAGTGTTATTACCAAACTCAGCATCATCCAGTGGTAAATGTATATAAAAATGTGTTATCTTATTTTGGTTTAGAATTTCAAGTGCCTCTGCCTTTATACCAGTCATCCATTCCCAAGCATCATGATGAGTTATTAATAAATTAACATGATTTCTTGCTGACTCTTCAGCAGATTCAATGGTTAAATTAGTACAATAGCCTACTTTTATAATTTCTTCATAACCTATATTAGTAAATCCATATTCACCTTTGTCTTTTACAATTTCTAATTTTTCTTTAGTAAATGTATCATAAATAAAGTTTTCAAAGTCCTTAACTAACATAATTTATACCCCCTTTTTAATTTTTCAACACAAAAAAACTCCACGAAATCACTTGTGAAGTGACTCCGTAGAGTTATATCTACGTGTAGGATAGTTCCCTGTACCGCTTGCTAATGCTTAGGCACACTCACCTTATTTAGATATATATTACATTATAGTAAATATATTGTCAATATACACATTTAACTTACATCCAATCTTTTAAAATATGTTTTACCTTAGTGTTGAATAAAATCTTAGAGCATGTCCTACTTAATCTCAATCTCAAATTATATTCATATTCTTCAAATTCTGATCCCATTTTTTGTTTAATTCTATTACGAAGAATATCATGAGTATAATCCATATCCTCATAAGGAATATTCTCTATAAGAAAAAACTCCAACTCTTTTCCTGCAACACCTTTAAGCTGAAAATTGTTAATCATTTTATTTATCATAAACCACTTTTTAATATTCTCATACTCTTTAACCATTTTTTCTAATGACATATTATATATGGCTTCTTCTAAAAATGGAACTTCGTACAAAGAATTTACATTCATCACATTGTCTTCTATGTCTTTCACAAAATAAAACATTTTTTCCCCCTCCACAAACTGTAACTTACTAATAAAATCTAATTAATTTCTAATTTACTTTAGCTAATTCAATATAATTTACATTAATTGTGTGCATATTTGTTAATGCTTACTTCTTGTCCACGTTAAAAATCATAAATATTATAACAAATTTTCATCTTATTTTCTATTAATACTTAAATCCAAAATGTAAACATATTTACTATTATTCCAATTATTACTATATGGCACCTAAGTGGCACGTAGCAACTTCCACTTTGTTATTATTTCAGCCCATTATATTAGGGCTATGTAATGATAACACATATTCTTCGGAAAAATTAATTAACTTTAATAAAAAATCCATCAGAATTCTAATTCTGATGGCCTTATTATTTATATTTTATGCGATTACAATAAATTAACTACTTAAAATTTTCCTTGTCTATCATTTTTATTATTTATAAAGCTTTTGGGACCAGACTTATCAACTTACCAAGTCGTAGCATTCTTGCTATTTTGCAGACACCCATGGATTATCTTTTATATAAAATCTCCACAAAAAATCTCTAGCTTCTTCTGCATAATCAATTCCTATTCTTGTAGTTTCAATAATTTCGAATTTATCTATTTCTCCTGGCTCCTCAATGTAAAGAGTACTTGTGCATAAATCTTGTTTATTACATTTTTTATCTATATTAAAGGCTATGCATAATTTAGATGGGCCCGAAGTTAAATTTTTTATCTGAGCTTTTGTTAATTCCTTATAGGATTTACCAAACCTAAGCTTTGACATTTCTTCTAATCCTTCTATTGGCGCAGCAGCTCTAATTAAAACGCCTTCCGGAGATCCTTCTTCTTTTGTTATTACATTGAAACAATGATACATTCCATATATGAAATACACATATGCAATTCCAGGCTTACCATATAGCGGCTCCATTCTTGGAGTTCTTTTTCCACCATAGGCATGGCATGCTTTATCTATAGCCCCGATATAAGCTTCTGTCTCAACAATTCGTCCTTTTATTTTTACTCCATTAATTTCATGCACTATTATCTTTCCTAAAAGCTCTTTAGCCACCTGCAGCGTTTCCCTGGAATAAAATTTTCTGTCTAGCTTCATAGATTCCCTCCTTTGTTTCATAAATTGTCTTTAGCCATGAATCTAACACCTATATGGACTTTTAGAGTGTTAGATTCCTTTCTTTATTTGATTTCATTATATTTGATATAAAACGATAAGTTGTTGAAGAAAGCATTATGCCAAATCCAATTGCTCCTCCCACCGCTACAGTTTGCATACCCTTTGAGTATGCAGCAGCATAGTTCTGTTCCACTATGTAACTTACAGTATTATATGCAGTTATACCTGGTACTAACGGAAATATTCCCGGTATTGAAAATTGTATTGTAGGCGTCTTAAGCTTCCTTGACATAAACTCACTATATATTCCCACAACAAAAGCTCCCGCAAAAGATGACATAACGGGGCTATGATTGTATTTATAAACTACAAGATATGTTGCCCAGCCAAAAGCTCCGCAAAAACCAGCCCATATTATCTTTTTTCTATCAATGTTAAAAAGAATAACAGGAAATACGCTGCCCAAAAATGCCAATATAATTTGTTTTATCATAAGCCCACTCCTATTCTAAGAGACAATGCTGTACCAATTCCTGCTCCTATTGCAGTTATAATAAGCATTGCTTCACCAAATTTAACCATACCAGACATGAAGTCATCATAAATAATATCCTTAATACCATTAGTAAGTGCTACCCCTGGTAATAATATCATTATAGCTCCCGTTATAACATTGCCTTTATTTATAAATGGCAATAAGTTTTCTGCAATTAAACTTACACTTCCTATAATAAAACCCGAGAAGAAAAATTCGAAAAATTGAAAGAATCCAACGCGAGATATCTTTTCTAGTATAAAATAAATACCCATGCTTATAGTGGCAGAAGCCACCGCATCATAGATTGTACCATTAAAAAACAAGGTATAAATAAAAGAAGTCATACTTGCAGCAAATAACCTTATTGGGAATGTAAAATATGGTGCGTTCTCTATATCTTTTAGTGTTTTTCTAGCTTCTTCATAAGAAATAGGTTTATTTTGAATATTTCTCGAAAAAGAATTTATAAGTTCTATTCTATACAAATCTACACGTCTTACTCTAATTTTTTTAAGTGAAGTTACCTTTCCGTTATTTCCATCTACGATAGAAACAAGAACTCCTTTAGCCATGACTAAGCATTCACATTCTAAATTATAGGAATTACATATCCTTTCAATTGTTTCTTCAACTCTGTATGCTTCTGCACCATTACTTATAAGCATTTGACCCGCAGAAAGCGCAATTTCTAAAACTTGTTTAGCATTCATATTATACCTCTTTGTTCATTCATTAAATTTCTCTGACTGGTATAATTATAGCATCATTTATAAAATTATATATAGTTTTATTAATTAGTCGATGTTTAAAATCTAAAGGATATTTCATAGTCTATTTACAAGTCTTTGTTTGTTTTTTCTCTTAAAAAATGCTATTATTAAGTCATATATAATGTATGAAGGGGGAATTAAAATGAATACAATGAAAGAATTTACTTTTGAGCCTCGTTATATGAGTTTAGCTGTCATAAAAGACGTAAATGTGGGAAATAGAATATTGAATGAGCTTATTTTAGAGGACGAAACTTGTTTAGGCCATAGACAAGTCGGTAGCAGAAGTTATCATATCTTTTATTTCAAGAATGACCGTTTTGCAGTTTATTATCATAAAGGTGGCGTAGACTCAATGTACTCTTC
This sequence comes from Bacillota bacterium, assembly GCA_021779235.1. GTDB lineage: Bacteria > Bacillota > Clostridia > Clostridiales > Clostridiaceae > Clostridium_AD. The sequence continues at coordinate 7,192 of JAJYBA010000012.1, read as the reverse complement.
TAAATCACTTGATGTAGTTTTAGATTATGTTAATAATTTAAAACCAGAAGATTTTGAGTAACTAAATAAAAATATAAAAGTAATTCCTAAATATATCTTAATATTGCTAACATCTAAACAAAAATCCAGCAGAATGTTAATTTATTCTACTGGATTTATTATTTACATTTTACATTATTATTACTACTTCACTTTCTTCAGCTTAAGTATGTCTTCCATAAATGTATTGGTACATTTAATATCAAAAGTATATTTATAGTATGGTCCAGCCCATTCCTTTAACTTCTCATGTTCTGGATGATTTTTATCATTTATAGCCTCTAAAAATGCTATATATCCAGGTATTCCACCTACATCTTCAGGTGGACATGCGCCCTCTCCTGCTATACAGGTTGGATAACCATATTCATAATCTTCAACTACCTCTTCTAAGGTTATATCATGTTTCCAATAGTCACCAAAATCATATACATATTCAATATTTCTATATTCACATAAATATTTATCTATCTTCACTTTGCTACAGAGTTTTGGAGTTATCTCAAGCATTCTTGAAATATATCCATAAGGGTCATTTTTCTTTGTTAATTTCTTTTTAGAATATAACTCATATTCGGCAATAGCCTCTTCATCAATAGTAATTCTAAGATTTTCTTCTTTTATATTAAAGTCATATAAGTAACGATCATCCCATCCCATAGAAAACTGAATTACATCGTGAAGTCTTTTAAATGTAATTTCAGCTGGGACAATTACCCCTCTCCATATTAACGGCTTGGTATCCTTTAATGCTATTTTAATTCTGTAAGCTCTCATAAAGAATCTTCCTTTCATTATTTGGGTGCCACCCACATGGCAAATGGCATCTTTTACTATTTCCCTTATGATTTATTCAAACAACATTTTTTCTCCTATAGTATACATTAAATATTGTTTCCCTTCTATTCCATTATAATAAATTCAAATACACTTATAAAGCTAAATATACAACTTGAAAAGTATTTTAATTAAATAGTATAATTATTAAATAAAGAATGATTGGAGATGGATGAATGTCAGTAAAAAATATTACAACACTAGTAGATACAAAGTATTTGAAACTTTATAATGCAGAGTATATCAATAAAAGTGGTAAATCTAGAAATTGGTCCATAGCTTCTAGAAAAGATTTAGATACATTAAAAAATAATTATTTTAATGGCGCAGAGGACAAAATTGATGCTGTTATAATAGTAGCTACCCATGTAGATAAATCTACTCATGCAGCTGAAGAAAAATTAATAGTTATAAAGCAATTTAGAGTTCCTCTTAATGATTATGTTTATGAAATTCCCGCCGGTCTTATAGACTGTGGAGAGGATTTTGAAACTACAGTAAGGCGTGAACTTAAGGAAGAAACTGGCCTTGATTTACTTCAAATTGATTATAATAAAACCAAACCTAAAGCTTATATATCAACAGGCATGACAGATGAATCTGCGGCCTTAGTATATTGTACTTGCATTGGGGAAGTATCAAAAGATTATTTAGAACCAGATGAGGATATTGAGGTTATGTTATTATCTAGAGAGGAAGCTAAAAATTTAATTAATTCTAATGAGAAGATAGATATTAAAGCTTTTCTTGCCATACAAAACTTTATAGGTTAGTGTCACCCACGTGGCATAAAAAAATCCATTAAAATATTATTTTATTCTAATGGATTTATTATTTATTTTAAAAAAAGATGCCACTTGTCACATGGGTGTCACCTGGCATCTTTTTTCTATAAATCTAATTTGGGTAGTACCTCAGTCTCAAAAAACTTCCTCGCAGTAGTACCTGAAACACTATAAACTTCACTGTCATCTATTTTTACAGATACACCAGTTGTACAATGTCCCAAACAAAATATCGCCTTTAGTTCAACCTTATCTGACAGATTATATTCTTCAATGATTTGTTGAAAGTTATTAATAACATTGTAAGATCCTTTAATATGGCATGCACTGCCTACACAAACACTTAAATCTATCACAAAAATTACTCCCTTCCTTTGTAGTTTACGTGTAATAACTTGTGAACCTTACCTTTTAGTAGGCCTGAATACAAGGACATCATTAGTGGGTTTTCCTCTGAACGTTTTATGCTACTCATTCTATCTGCTTCATATAATCCAGCACTACGTTTTAATTTTCCTTCAGCTTTTGCAAATGGTTGTCCTGCACCACAAATACATCCGCCTGGACATGCCATAACTTCTATGAAATCATAATGAGCTTCGCCTGTCTTTATTCTTTTTACAAGATCATCTGCATTTTTAAGTCCACTTACCACCGCTATCTTTATTACACGTTCGCCCACAGTGATACTAGTTTCTTTAACTCCCTCCATGCCTCTTACTCCATTAAAAGCAAGAGCACGTAATGTAGGAGTTGATTTATCATCTAAAACTCTACGTATAACAGCTTCAGTAACACCGCCTGTTACTCCAAATATAACACCAGCTCCACTGTTAACACCAAATGGCATATCAACTGCCTCAGGCTCTACTTCTGAGAATACAATTCCGGATTCTTTTATCATTTCAATAAGCTCTTGTGTAGTTATTACATAATCTACACTAGGAACTCCATCTTCTTTAAATTCATCCCTTTGCGCTTCGAATTTTTTTGCTGTACAAGGCATGATTGCCACTGACACAACTCTTTTATTAGAGTAACTATAGTGTTCTTTTATCACAGAAGAAAACATTTGCATAGGTGAGCGACAAGTCGAAACATTTTGCATTAAATCTTTATGATTTTTTTCCACATAGCTTACCCAAGCTGGACAGCAAGATGTAAATAGTGGTAACTTTTCATTTTTCTCAAGTCTTGCAAGAAACTCTCCTGTTTCCTCTAAGACTGTAAGATCTGCTCCTGTTGAAGTATCAAACACTTCATCAAAGCCCATTTTTCTAAGAACACTTACTATTTTACCCATTACATTTTCGCCGTCTTTTTGTCCAAGTTCTTGGCTAATTCCCACTCTTACTGCAGGAGCAATTTGAACTACAACCTTTGTATCCTTATCACTAAGCTCTTTCCAAAGCTTTGCTACATCTCTTTTTATCACTATTGCACCTGTAGGACAAACTGCTGCACACTGTCCACAACCAACACAATTTGATTCTGCTAATGGTTCATCAAAAGCAGTACCTACACTCATTTTCGAACCCCTTTTAACAAAATCAATAGCTCCAACGTTTTGTACTTCATCACAGACTCTTACGCAGTCACCACATAAAATACATTTACTTTTATCCTTCACTATACATACAGATGAATCATCTATTTGCCTGGTTTCAGATGTATTATTAAATCTTATCTGCTTTATTCCAAAACGCTGTGCTAACTCTTGCAATTTGCAATGACCATTTTTTTCACAAGTAGTACAATCTCTACAGTGATCTGAAAGCAATAATTCAAGAATCATTTTTCTATATTTACGAAGTCTTGGTGTATTTGTATATATCTCCATACCAGCTTTTGGAGGAGTAGAACAAGATGCTTCCATGTCCCCCCATTTATTTTCTACCATACACATACGACAGGCACCATAAACTGAAAGCTCAGAATAATAGCATAAGGTAGGTAACTCAATACCAACTCTTCTAATTAATTCAAGAATATTTTTTTCACCCTTTATTTCTACAGGCATATTATCTATAAGCATAAACTGTCCATTCATTGTTTTAATCCTCCTTTATAGCTTTGAAAGCACAAGATTCGATACAGGCACCACACTTAATACACTTATCTTGATCGATAACAAATGGTTCCTTGATCTTACCTGAAATTGCTCCCACAGGGCAAATTCTTGAACACTTTGAACAGCCCCTGCAAAGCTCTTTTTCAATAAATATTTTCTTAAGTTTTACGCAGGTTTTTGATGGACATTTTTTATCAATTATATGAGTTTCATACTCACTACGGAAATTCTTAATAGTACTAACCACTGGGAAGGCCGCTGTTTTTCCAAGGCCACATAATGCTGTTGCAGATATAGTATCCGCAAGTTCTAGCAGCATATCTATGTCTTCTATATTCCCTTTACCTGCAACAATATTTTCGAGAATTTCAAGCATTCTCTTAGTACCCTCACGACAAGGAACACATTTTCCACAAGACTCATTCTGTGTAAAGTTCATAAAGAATCTTGCAACTTCAACCATACAAGTATCTTCATCCATAACCACAAGACCTCCAGATCCTATCATAGCTCCTGCTTTTTTCAACGAATCAAAATCCAATGGCAAATCAAGATGTTCCTTTGTAAGGCATCCACCAGAAGGACCTCCTATTTGTACAGCTTTAAACTCTTTACCATCTCTAATTCCTCCACCTATATCAAAGATTACTTCTCTTAGCGTCGTACCCATTGGAACCTCAATAAGTCCTGTGTTTTCAATATTTCCTGTTATAGCAAAAGCCTTAGTTCCTGGGCTTTTTTCTGGTCCAATTGACTTATACCATTCTGCTCCTCTTGTAATAATTGAAGGTACATTAGCAAAAGTTTCAACATTATTAAGTACTGTTGGTTTACCAAAAAGTCCTTGCTCTACTGTTCTTGGAGGTTTTACTCTTGGCATTCCTCTTTTCCCTTCAATAGAAGCAGTAAGAGCACTTCCCTCTCCACATACAAAGGCACCTGCTCCTCTGTTAATTTTAATATCAAAACTAAAGCTTGTCCCAAGAATATTCTCGCCTAGAATTCCATAATTTCTTGCCTGAGCAATAGCATTCTTAAGTCTGCTTACTGCAAGAGGATACTCTGCACGCACATAAATATATCCTTCTTGTGCTCCGCAAGCAATGGCAGCAATCATCATTCCTTCAAGTACTCTATGAGGATCTCCTTCCATTATACTTCTGTCCATAAAGGCACCTGGGTCTCCTTCGTCACCATTACATACAACATATTTTGTATTTTCTTCTTGGCGTTTTACCTGAGACCATTTACGACCAGCTGGAAATCCACCGCCGCCGCGTCCTCTTAAATTTGACTCTTCTATTTGCTTAATTATGTCATCTGAGCTCATATCAAATAATACCTTTTCAAGGGCACCATATCCTCCCACAGCAAAATATTCTTCTATGGAAGTTGCATCAATATGTCCACAATGTTCTAGAGCAAGTCTAGTCTGTTTTTTATAAAAAGGAATTTCTTCTTGTTTCTTATGTATTTTTCCGTTTTTAGCGTATGCAAGTCTCTCTACGCATTCATTGTTAAGTATAGTTTTTTCCAAAATTTCTTCGCAATCTTCTGGCTTTACTTTTATGTATAAATATCCCCAAGGTTCAATTCTTACAAGGGGACCCATTTCACAAAATCCATGACATCCGCTTTTTTTAACTCCAACAGATTCATCATGAGGCTCTTTTTCAAGACTTATTCCACAATTTATGCCCTTTTCATCCATTAGCCTAATAAATTCATCGTAAATTTCTAAAGCTCCACCTGCAACACAGCCAGTACCGGCACATATAAGAATTTTCTTTTTTTGTTTTTTAAGACTGCTACTATACATATTGGTAGCATTGATTAAATCATTTCTATTAAGAAGCATATTATTTCTCCTCCTTAAGTGTGTTTAAAAGCTCAGTTGCTCTTTCTGGAGTCATAGCACCATACACTTTCTCATTAATAGTTATAACAGGGGCAAGTCCACAAGCACCAAGACATGAGACCGTTTCAACAGTGAACATTAAGTCATCCGTTGTAATCTTAGCTTCAGATAAACCTAAGTCTTTTCTTAACCTATCTAATATAGGTATAGACTTTCTTACATGACAAGCTGTGCCATCACATATTTTTATAACATACTTACCCTTTGGCTCTAAAGAAAAGTTATCATAAAAAGTAGCTACACTATATATCTTTGCCCTACTTATACCAAGCTTTTCTGAAAAATATACGAATACCTCTTTAGGTAAATACCTATATATTTCTTGGGTATCTTGTAATATTGCAATAATATTACTAGATTTAAACTCATGATTTTTCAATATACTATCTAATTTGCTATAATCAAATTGCGTATTCATTATTCTTCCTCCTCGCAAATATTGTTAAATTATTATCACTTCTATATATTATAATAATTTTTTCCATATTGCAACATAAAAAATCATTATTATTATTGAGTTTTTTGACCCTATATTATTCATTATTATAAAATAAAACCACTTTTATAGGTAAATTTTATAAAAATATGAAATTAATAATTTATTTGTTTTAAATATTGTAGTTATTTTTTTATCAAATAAATATCACCAACATGACAAGTTACAAGTGGAAAACGCATAAAAAAATCAGCAGAATATTAGTTTATTCTACTGATTTTTTATTACGTTTTATATTAGTTGTTTTGTGTTTTTACTACATCATTAACATCTATATTTTCTACAGATTTTGTTATTAATCCACCTTTTTCACTTGCCATATTTGCCAGAACCATACTCAATATACTTTCCATTGCATTAGGTGTTTTTCCATCAGCTCCGCCCATTATTACCGTTTGTGGTACAAGTTGAGATTTGGTTATCTTTAATGCTTCTGCAAATGCTATCATGACACTTTGTTGCACTTGTAGCTCTGGACCACCATATGCTTCTACTAAAGCTCTTGCCGCTGCTCCTTTTGCAATACCTACCTTTGTTTCTTGTTCAGCAGTGGCATCTGCAACTGCTTTAATATTAAGTGCTGTCGCATTACCTACTGTTTCAAGTTTAAAGGCTTCCGCACCTGCTTGTAATTCTACTTGTTTAGCATTAGCAGTAGCAGTTAATTCAATGGTCTTAGCTTGTGCTGCCGCTTGAGCTTCTCTTGTATATCGTTCAGCATCTGCTTCTTGAGTTCTCTTATATTTGTCTGCTTCAGCAAGTTTTTGCATTTTTAATGCTAACTGTTCTGCAGATCTTAATTCTGATTTACCTTTATTGTCTGCTACTTCTATATCAATACTTGATTGTGTAAGTGCTGACTGCGCTGTTGCTTTCGCTTGAGCCTCATTTAGTTCTCTTTGCTTTTCAGCAGATTTTTGTTTAGCTTCATTAGTCTTGATCTCTTCCATAGCTACTTGTCTATCCCTTAATTGTGCAAGAATTTTCTCAATTCTTGTATCACTAGCTGAAGCAGCAGGTGTTCCAATTAATACTTCTTGTAATTC
>JAJYBA010000138.1 GCA_021779235.1 Bacillota bacterium | reverse complement strand
ATGGAAAGAAGCACGGAAAATATTAAAGAAAAGTGAGTATTTAAATAAACTTCCCAGAATTTCCTTAGAACCAAATTTTAAGTCTCAATACGATTTAAGGAGAGGTGCTGCAGAAGGAAACTTATGCACAATAGAAGCTGCGGCAGAAGTATTAAAAATAAACCATGAGATTGAAAATTCTGAGGCTATAGATGGATTTTATAAGTTATTTTTAAGGAGTTATAAAGCGGGAGCAAGTGGACATGAATTAAAGGAATAACAGAAAAACAAGATATCTAAATTAGATTAATGTTACTGATTTAAAATCGGTAGTTTAAATTAATAAAATAAGCTAACAATATAAGGTATAAATATGTATTTTCATAATTATCTAAAATAAACTTTAATAAGAGTGAAGGGCGAAAATATATGAGGATAGGGTTAATAAGACATTTTAAAGTGAATATAAAAAAGAGTAAGTTTATGACATCAAAGCAATTTGATGAATATATGAAGAAATATGATGTTTCAGATGTAATACCAAATGAGCTTATTATTGATGATGAATGGGATAAATGCTATTGTAGTAGTATGAGCAGGGCTATCACCACTGCAAAAACTGTATATCATGGTGAAACCATTATAACAGATAAATTGGTGGAGATTCCGTCTGTTGCTTTGGTGAATATGAAGATCCCAATACCCTATAATGCTTGGGCATTACTCGGTCGATTTGCTTGGATTAGAAATCATACATCTCAACCAGAAGGAAGAAAAGCAACCTTAAAAAGAATAAATGAAATTATAGACATAATATTAGAAAAAGAGAACAAAAATATACTTATTGTAAGTCATGCAGGGACGTTATATGAAATTAAAAAGATACTTAGAAAAAAAGGTTTTAAAGGAAAAAAATTTTTAAAGGCTAGAAATGGCAAACTGTATATCCTTCAGAAGAAATGAAGATTTAACAGCATTTCAAAAGGAAAGTTATCAATATTGTATTAGTGAAAATAAAACTTTAATGAGTTGGCAAATAGAATTAAATTTCTATAACCAGCTCATTTTATTTGTAATTAGTATAACTAGTCTTCATTACAAGATATTTAGAAATTTGTGATTTTTATAAATATTTACATATCTTATATTTTATCCTATATTATTACAAATAATAACTTTATTCTGTTATATATTTTCAAAATCTTTAATTAATTTCGACTTTTTAATAGATTTATTGTATTTTTATGGTATAATATGAATAAGTACTTATTTTTTTCAATTTTCAAATAAAATATAATTCAACATAGGAGGTGCCTTTAATGGCCGAACGTAAATTACAACAAGAAAACAACCAAGAACAACCGAAAGAATTAAAAAGAACTTTAAAAGCGAAACATCTTAACATGATAGCAATTGGTGGTGCTATTGGAACAGGATTATTCTTAGCTTCTGGATTAACTGTTAATCAAGCTGGACCTGGTGGGGCCTTATTAGCCTATGCGGTTATTGGTGTAATGGTTTACTTTTTAATGACAAGCTTAGGTGAGATGGCAACATTTATGCCCGTTTCTGGCTCATTTCAAACTTATGCTTCAAGATTCGTTGATCCTGCCTTTGGGTTTGCTTTAGGTTGGAACTATTGGTATAACTGGGCTATCACTGTTGCTGCCGAAATGGTTGCTGGTGCATTGATAATGAAATATTGGTTTCCTAATGTTCCTTCATTGATATGGAGCGTTATCTTCTTAGTACTTATTTTTGGTTTAAATATGCTTTCAGCTAAAGCTTATGGTGAATCTGAATATTGGTTTGCTGGTGCTAAGGTTATAACTGTACTAGTTTTCCTTGTCGTTGGTCTTTTAATGATATTTGGAATTATGGGTGGACACAAAACAGGTTTATCTAACTTTACATATAAAGGCGGACCATTCCCACATGGTATGAGCGCTATATTACTAGTTTTCTTAACAGCTGGTTTCTCTTTCCAAGGAACAGAATTAGTTGGAATTGCCGCTGGTGAAAGTGAGAATCCAGAGAAAAATGTTCCTAAAGCTATAAATACAGTATTTTGGAGAATTCTTATATTCTATATAGGTGCATTATTTGTTATAGGTGCAATAATCCCTTACACTGATGCAGGGAACGGAATAAGTCCCTTTACTTTAGTTTTCGAAAGAGCAGGAATTGCAGGCGCTGCTTCTATAATGAATGCTGTCGTGCTAAGTTCAGTGCTTTCTTGTGGTAACTCTGGTATGTACGCTTCAAGTAGAATGCTTTATGCTATGGCTATGGAAGGTAAGGCTCCAACCTGGCTTGGAAAAGTTAACGGTCGAGGAGTTCCAATAAACGCATTATTACTAACTACTGTTGTTGCATCTGCTTGTTTCTTAAGTGGACTTTATGCTGAGAATACAGTGTATGCATGGCTAGTTGCTGCTTCAGGGTTAACAGGTTTTATCGCTTGGGTAGGTATTGCTATAAGTCATTACCGTTTCCGTAAAGCTTATGTAGCACAAGGATACGATCTTAAAGATTTAAAATATAGAGCGAAATTATTCCCAATTGGACCAATTATAGCTTTAGTTCTATGCGTAGTAGTTATTTTTGGACAAGGTGCAGGTTATGTAACTGGTCCTAAGATTGACTGGGTAGGTTTAATAACTACATATTTTGGACTACCTATTTTTGCAATAATTTGGGGTGTTTATAAGTACAAGCATAAAACTAAAATAGTTGCTTTAAAAGAGGCTGATTTTAGTAGAGATAACGTAAATTAATAATAACAAAACGTGGCTGTCTCGCTATAGAAAGTAATTTCTATAGCGAGATAGCTTTTTTGTTTGCAATGAAATTACTTGGAGATAATTACTAATGATTGCATTGCTAACTATATTGCTTTATCATTAAATTAGAAATAATGGATAATGAAGGAGGGGCACTATGATAGCTTTTAGAAAACTGACACATGAAGATTATGAGGATATTGTAGATATTTCAAAGGATATTTGGGATGGTGGTGATTATTTGCCTAGTGTATTCCATAAATGGGTAGATGATAAGGGAATATTTTTAGGTGGAGTTGATATAGATAATAATAAAGTTGTGGCAGTAGCAAAACTATCCATACTTTTTGATGGAAGTGGTTGGCTGGAAGGACTAAGGGTACATACTAACTATAGAGGTCAAAAATTAGGAAAAAGAATTACAGAGGAAACATTAAAAAGAGCAACTGAAGCGCTTCAAAATGGGCTTATAAATAAAATTGCCTTTGCAACCCATATTAACAATATAGAAAGCAAAACTATGATGGAAAAACTGAACTTTAAGTTAAAGGAAACTCAAACGTTAGCAATTAAAAACATTTCATCTTTAGACTCCAATATAAGTATAGAAGATTTTCACATAGAGTCCTGGGATATTACCTTTGAGGAATTTAAAAATCACTTATACATAAAAAGAAGAAATGGACTATTACCACTAGCCTTCGTTTTTGAAGAAGTTACTGTTGAATTATATGAGAGTCTTAAAGCTAACAGTTCTTTTGTTAAAATAAATGGTCATTATGGGCTATTTAAATATAAAGGAGAAGCTAATTTCATTGCAATGGAAGACACATTTGAAGGGATAAATACCTTTATGGATTATTATTTATTGAATTATAAGGAAAGTGGAGCCCAAGAGATTTTTACTCCTATTTGTCCACAGGATAAGGTTTTGATAGAAAAATTAAAGTCATATGGCTATACTTCGTGGTCAGATTGGAAGCCAGATTATTTATATTATATTAGAGAAAGATAATTTTTAGAAAGAAAACATTATAAGTTAGGGGCGGTATTTATGGATTTAAGAGGTAAAGTAGCTATAGTCACTGGAGCATCTAGAGGAATTGGAAAAGGTATTGCTATAGAACTAGCTAAGGCTGGGGCCACAGTGGTAATAAATTATAAAAGTAATGATAAAGCAGCTGAAGAAACCTTGGCTGTGATTAGAGAGCTCGGGGTTTATGCCTTGAAAATTAAAGGTGACGTAAGCGATTATGAGTTTTCAAGGCAGATGATAGAAACTATTGTTGAAAAATTAGGCAAAATAGATATTTTAATAAATAATGCAGGAGTATCAAAGGTAGGGTTGTTTATGGATGCTACGCCAGAAGAATGGGATAGTATTGTGAATGTAAATCTTAAAGGAACAATTAATTGTTCACATAGTGCAGTAAAAGAAATGATAAAGCAAAAGAGCGGAAGCATAATAAATATATCTTCAATGTGGGGGAATGTAGGTGCTTCTTGTGAAGTAATTTACTCTGCATCTAAAGGAGCAATTAACACTTTTACAAAGGCATTAGCAAAGGAACTTGCACCTTCTAATATTAGGGTTAATGCCATAGCACCAGGGGTTATAGATACAGAAATGAACGATTGGTTAAGCAATGATGATCGCGAAGCTTTAGTTCAAGAAATACCTATGATGAAATTCGGAGAAGTACAAGATGTTGGCATGCTTGTAACCTTTTTGGCCAGTGAAAATTCAAAATATATTACAGGTCAAGTAATAACAATAGATGGTGGAATGCAATAGTAAATCAAATTAAAACAAATTGAAAATAATAGTAAAATATAGTATAATGTAATATATATACTATATATACAATGTTTTTCAATATGTTTTAGCAAAAGAATAAAAAAATACAAAGGGGAGATACTCATGCGAGACGGAAAAGAAATTACTAACAGAAATAGAAAAACCTTAAATTT
>JAJYBA010000137.1 GCA_021779235.1 Bacillota bacterium | reverse complement strand
TTGCAAGGTTATAGCCTATTGTCCAGCATAATACTTCGTGACTATAGTAAATGAGACCGGTCCCTATTAATCGGCCTGCTTCCTTTTCGATTAGAGCAAATCTGTACCAGTCATCTTTTTCAATCTGATCAGTTTCAAATTTCAACCAATCTATGGTTTTATTAATATCATTATGGCTCGTCCATGTCATATACTTTGCAACGTCAGGATCACTTTCCCATCCTTCAAATACATCTTTTGCATCTTCCATTTTAAATGATCTGAGTATTAACCTCTCTGTTTCTAAAACTGGTGTTTTCATATTAATTCTCCATTTCAAATTTCGATTTATCGAGTTATTTATAAATAATTAATACGCCGCTATTTCTTACGAGTGTGAGTCGAGTAGGTAGGGAGCCTTACGGCTCCTTTCCCCTCTAAGAACCGTACTTGTGTGTTTCCACACATACGGCTCAAGCCATCTTTTTACCTCAAACAAGTTGGTATTTAAACTTTTTGAAAGCCTTCTTAATCAACTCATATCCTTCTTTGCTATTAGGTTCTACTTGATTATTCTTGAAGTAGGCGACGATTTTCGGTAAGTCTATTCCTCCACCGTATTTCTCAAGTAGTGTTCGATGGTATCGCTGACAACTTTGATGTAATAATTCCAAGTTGTCATACCTTTCATCACCACCTAATCTAGCAGGTACAACATGGTTAATATTCAAAGACTCTTCGCCGACTAATGATTGTTTACATACTCTACATTTGTAGTTACTGAGTTTTGCTAACTTCCTTCTGCTCGAAACATTATCATTTATGAACTCTTTCTTATCTCTTTTTTCAAAATACTCTACTAAACTAGCATCATCAGGACTATTCCTATATTTAACTACATGGTGCCTCACTATTGGTATCCAGCTCATTCTAAATAACTGGGTCTTTTTATCATAAGGGTCTGTTAATATCCATTTATCTTTACTTACACCTGTATAATCTGCTTTGAAATACTTTCTGTAAATCCATTTAAATGGCTTGTTGTGGTGTAGTCTTTTCAGATGTTTTCTTGTCTTAATCCATATATAACTATCTAGTTTTTCAAATATCTTCTTTGCAACTTGGCTTGACCAGTAGTTTCCTATTCCTCTTATTATGGGGTTTAATTTTTTTATTAAGTCGCCAACTGGTCTCCCACGAAGTTGTATGAACACACTCTTTATTGTTTCCCTGGCTTTTTTTACACTTGCCTTTGATGGTTTAATTAATAATCGCATACCATTGTTAGTCTTGTACTGTCTTAGATTGAATCCGAGAAAATCGAAGCCATCACTAATATGCGTGACTTTAGTTTTATCATCTGCAAGTGTTAGTCCTCTTTTATCAAGGTACGGTTTAAGTTTTTTATACATATTTATAGCATCTTCTTCTGTTTTACATACAATTACAAAGTCATCAGCATATTTTACTACTCCAACCGAGTTTCTGGCTAATACATGCCTCCCTCTATCGAGGTAGTATTTTACGCCAAGTTCTTCTTCCATACCATGTAAGGCTATATTAGCTAATAACGGAGAGACAAGCCCCCCTTGCGGGGTTCCAGAATGTGTATCATTGAATGAATTATTATCAACATATCCTGCTTTCAACCATTTATATATAGTTTCTTTAGCAGGAAACCCTGTTAAACAGTCCATAATGTATTGATGATTAAGATTATCAAAACAACCTTTGAAATCACCCTCGAATACCCACTGCCTTGTGCTCCTTGATGACAGTTTAGTGAATAGGTTGACAATGGCATCTTGGGTTCTTCGCTTAGGTCTGAATCCGTATGAAGAAGGTTCAAATTTCGCTTCCCATTGTGGTTCAAGAGCATTTTTCACTATGTTCTGAAATATTCTGTCTTTTATAACTGGTATTCCTAAAGGTCGCATTTTACCGTTTTTCTTAGGTATGTATACTCTCTTTACTGGCTTTGGTCTAATATATTTAATGCTATATTTCTTGAGAATGTTATACAATCTCAATCTCTCATTTAAAGTGAGTGCAATTTGACCGTCAACACCAGCAGTTTTTTTACCTTTATTAATTTGTGTAACTCTTTTTATTGAAATTAGCAAATTAGCACTACTTTTAATCATTAGCCTTTGAAGCTTTCTTACTTTTCTTTTCTGTCCCAACTGTTCGGCACGAAAAATCCGTTGGCGAAGTTTCTTCACATATTCGTATACTTTTTTCCAGTCTATTAATGACCAGCTCTCTATATGTGGAGAAACAGCCGACGTATTAAATTTATTAATAGTTTCCATAACATGTTTCCCCTTAAAAAGATTCCTCTTTACGTTTTCTTTCGTGTTGATGACCACGTGGAAGTCTGCCCTCTTTCGAGTGAGTTATGAAACTCTATCCAGCGGGTTATTTTTTTTCCCTGAACTTTCGTCCTACTGGCATTCGCTTTCTCCACAATCCCTTACCCCCTGGTATTGTAGTTCTCTTTCGATTACCCTACCTCTATCGAGGAACACAAAGGGCTTATCAAGTTCCACTATTAATAGATTCAAATGGGGAAGCACCCTTCTCTACTCCGATGGATATATGGGTTACTGCACGATTGCATTGTGATTCAATCTTTCCTATCCATAATAAGCTTCTTATACCGCAGTACGCTTATCTTCATTAACGAAGATTACAAAGGTTCAACTTTCGTTTATACTTTCCATTTTTCCCCTAACCCAGCATTGCTTCTGCGTAAAGCAATAGCTTTAGGTAATTAACTCTCATGCAACCTACAAACCAATTACTCGGAGTGCAGTTTCGAGCGAGGATACATTTAGTAACTAACGCAGTTTCTTGAGAAACACTACTAATTAGCGACTTCTTGTCGCACCACAATTTATGAATAGTGTGTACTATAAATTATGAGCATTTGCTCATTGATTTGATTTTCTCCATAAAAAGTAAGAGAGAAGACTTGGTTTGTAAGCGATCATCAACGTTAAACCCTACCTACGGTAAAAATACTGGAGTGAGATTAATAGGTATATTGGATCATTGTATATGATAAAGTTCTATTTTAAGGATTCTTGGCAAATATATTTAAAATAGTAGATGAATAGTAAGTATAAAATTTCTCCGTAATGACTTGCAATAAGAAACGAATAAACAATTGAAATTCCATTTAGAAATTCTTCTTTTGCGAATATAAAATTCTCGTAAGCTGGCACAGGAAGCATAACAATTAATAATTGTTATGTCCCCCAGAGAAATACCCAGAGGCAAGCTAGCGAACCTGAGCCAGGACGGCGAATGTGAGTGCTAGAGAATTTAATATGAGCAAAAGATTAGAATTTCTTAATGGAATTTCTTGTTTTGAGTTCGTTTGCAAGGCATGTAGGAAAAATTTCATACTCTTTTAAGCTTTTTAAAACTAAACTTACCATCAAAGCTCACCAGAGTTACCCCTGCTATTATGACAATGCACCCTATTACTTGCCAAACCGTAATGGCTTCCTCTAGGATAACAGCTGCTGCAATCAGACTCATAATAGGCTGCAGGTTTATGTATGTAGTAATGATGGTAGCTCCAAGTTCTTTTAGGCAATAGACATATACTATATACCCAATACAAGAGCAAAAAATTGATAAAAACACTATATTTAATACAACTTTAGTAGAAGGCATTTGCACAGTACTAAAAAATATCGAAGGACTTAAAAACAAGGATCCCCATAGAATTTGATAAGTAGTTATAGTTATACTTCTATAACTTCCTTTAAAATTACTACAAACTATGTTATAAATTATCCAAGAAAATACGGCTCCCAGAGCCATTAAATCTCCTATACTCCCTTTTGAAAATAAGCTTACTCTTTGCTTAGATGCAATTATAATAATAATTCCAACTAAACTTAAAGTAGCTCCAAAGATTTTTCCATAGGTCATTTTTTCTTTATAAATTATTCTTTGGGATAATAGCGTGAAAACAGGAATAGACGCAATTAAAATTGCCACATTTGATGCAGAGGTATATGCTACAGAATAGTTTTCAAAAATAAAATATACTGCTACTCCAAAGATTCCCCCCAAGGCTACTTTAAGCTTGTCCTCTTTTAAAATTTTCTCCATTGGGTACTTTACTTTTAATATTATAAATAAAATTATTGCTGCTAAAACAAACCTATAAAACGCAGATAATGTAGGGCTTACCTCCTGGGCTATAACCTTTATGCTTAAGTAAGATAAACTCCATATAAGCATTAAGATAATTGCCATTAAATGAGGTATTCTTTTATTTTTCACTATATCACTCCTCTTGGCTTCTTTCTTTAAGCCACAACAAAATAAATAATTAGTCAGTGCTGATGTTTATTCTGACTTGTTATTTATTTCATGTACCAATATTAGTATATATTATAATTTCCAAAATTACACTGTAATTTCATCCCAAATTTCTAGTTAGTCTAATATATTATATAGTAATATATTATTTTATATAATACATTATTATATTTTTTGCAATTTTAACATTGTCAATATTTCATTTTCAGAGTATTATAGTATAGTATTGAAATATTAATTGCTATTTATGATGTAAATATTTGTGTAAATTTCATTTTAACAATTATAATTTATGTACTCACACATACGGAGGTGCCAAATTGAAAAAAGAATTTTCTCTAAGTAATGATAAAGTAATGATAAATTTTACTGCAAAATACTGTAATAGTCCTGAAAAACTCTTAGAAAGCGACGGCTTCAAA
>JAJYBA010000136.1 GCA_021779235.1 Bacillota bacterium | reverse complement strand
ACAATGCGGGCATACATAATGAGGTGGAAGTCCGTTTACTTCTGTTATATTAGCCATAGTAGCTACAAAGGAAGATCCAACTGAGCCTCTCGAACCTACTAAATAACCATCAGCAAGGGACTTCGCTACTAATTTTTGAGCTATTAGGTAAAGTACCGCATATCCATTATTTATAATAGAATTTAATTCTTTGTCCAACCTTTTTTGGACTACCTCTGGTAAGGATTCCCCATATATAGAATGGACTTTATCTAAGGTCATCTGACGAATTTCATCTTCAGCACCTTCTATTTTAGGTGGATAAGTTTCATCAGGTATTGGTTTTACAACTTCTATCATTTCAGCAATTTTATTTGGATTATAAATTACCACTTCTCTACATTTTTTTTCTCCTAAATAGGAAAATTCCCTTAACATCTCATTAGTAGTCTTAAGATATAGTGGTGGTTGATCATCTGCATCCGAAAAACCTTTTCCAGCCATTAAAATTCTTCTAAAAACTTCATCGTTGGGTTCTAAAAAGTGAACATCTCCTGTAGCAACTACAGGCAAATTATTTTTTTCCCCTAAAGCACATATTTTTCTATTAATATCCATTAATTCACTTTCATCTTTTACAGTGCCATTTTTGATCATAAATTTATTATTCTCAAGAGGTTGTATTTCTAAATAGTCATAAAATTCTACAATACTTCTAATCTCCTCTTCTGATTTTCCTTGAAGCACTTCCTTATACACTTGCCCAGCTTCACAAGCTGAGCCCACTATAAGACCCTCTCTGTACTTCTCAATTAAAGTTTTAGGAAGTCTAGGTCTTCTATGAAAATGTTCTAAATTTGAGATTGAAATAAGCTTATAAAGATTTTTGAGACCTACTTGATCCTTTGCTAAAATGATTACATGATAGGTATTTGCTTTTTTTATATCAAAGTCACCTAAAAATTCCTTGTTTAATGTATTTAAGTCTAAAATATTTTTCTCTCTCAATAAGCCAAAACAATGTAATAGTATTTCAGCAGTAGCTTTTGCGTCATCTACAGCTCTATGATGATTTTCCAGGGAGATGCCTAAATGCTTAGCTATTACGTTCAGCTTAAATCGTTTTAGACTAGGAAATAAATATTTAGCTAAGGGAATTGTATCCATAATTGCACTTTCAAAGTTTAAATTTAACCTCTCTGAATTCTTTTTAATAAAACCTGTATCAAAGGCAGCATTATGTGCTACCACTACACTACCCCTTGCAAATTCTAAAAACTTAGGCAGTATTTCTTCAATATAGCCTGAAGATTCAACCATGTCATCTGTGATTCCAGTCAGTTCTGTAATCTTATATGGTATATTTACTCCCGGATTTACAAATTCATTAAATCTATCTACTATTTTACCATTTTCAATTTTCACTGCACCAATTTCAATAATTTTATCATTTTCACTGGAAAATCCAGTTGTTTCTATATCAAAAACTACAAAACAATCATCTAAATTTTCATTTTGATTATTAATAACAATTGGTACTCCATCATCCACTAAGTAGCCTTCTACACCATATATAACCTTAATCTTATGCTTTTTAGCTGCGTCCATTGCCTCTGGAAAAGCTTGCACTACACCATGATCAGTTATTGTTACTGCAGAATGTCCCCATTTGGCAGCTCTTTCAATAAGTTTACTCGTAGGACTCATCCCATCCATAGCACTCATTTGAGTATGCATATGAAGCTCAACTCTTTTTTCTTCTGCAGTATCCATTCTTTCTATCTTTTTTAGTTTGATTATATCTCTAGCCATTACAACAACTTCTTTTGCATAGGTATCGTAACTCGCTTCTCCACGTACCTTACAGAAAAGTCCTACTTTAATTTCTTCCATTAACTTTTCTACATCCTTAGGCTTTGGAAAACATTTTACTGTAATTGAACTTGAGTAATCTGTAATATAAAAGGTGATAATTATTCTGCCAGTTTTTGTTTCAACGATATTTACTTTAAAAATATCACCACAGATACACACTATTCCTGAAGTTTCATTTATATCCTTTATTCCTATACTCTCACTATTTATATTTCTTCCCATTATAGTGTTTTCATCAGCAATCTCATCTTTTTTATACTCTGGTCTATTGTACTTATTTGATTTATTGCCACTATTATTATCCTTATTATTTTGGCTATTATTTTGAGGTTTATCTTTCTTTTCTATATTTATGTTTTTAATAATTTCATTTATTATAGTTTCATTTTCCTTTTCTTTTTTCCCAAAATAATCTTCTTTAGAAAGTTCACTGTTATGTTCTAATTTAACTAATGAATTAACTCCAAACATATCGTTTATAGTGTTTTTTATAAGAATTTCTATGTTCTTATCTCTTAGAATTTTGCACATGAAATCATTACCACACTGGATTTTCAGTATACCATTCTCAATTATCCTAGAAGATTTCAATAAACTATCCTTACTTGAAGGTTGGGAGGTAGCTATCACATTAACAATATCTAGCCAAAACTTATCTTTTACATCTTCTAAAGTCGCATTTGATACATCTCGGTAACAAATTAACTGTATATCTTCAAATGCACATAATCGTTTTGAAATAATGTTTTTGATTATTAAGTTTTTATTATCATCTATATCCTCAAAAGATTTGATTATCACTCTTAATTTATTGCTTTTTTTAAGGTATTGAACTCTCAATACCTTAATATCATCTACTAATGTTTCTTCATTTAAATCAAAATCATTTTTTAACATTTCAGCTAGGCTTACATTCATTAGTATTCCTCCGCATAATACATTTTATAGTTTATCTATCTCCAGAAGAAGTTCTTCTACTAAATCTTCTTCCTTAACAGTTTTAATTATTTCACCTTTTTTAAATATGAGGCCAACTCCATTGCCCCCAGCAATTCCAATGTCAGCTTCTCTTGCTTCGCCTGGCCCATTAACCACACATCCCATTACCGCAATCTTTATGTTCTTATTGCAATTTGCTAATCTTTCTTCTACTTCATTTGCAATTTTGATAAGATTAATTTGAGTTCTACCACAGGTTGGGCATGATACAAATTTAATTCCTTCATCTATATAACCTAAAGATTTTAAAATTTCTATTCCAACTTTAACCTCGTCAACTACTTCTCCAGTTAATGATACCCTTATAGTATCTCCAATGCCTTCAGCTAAAAGTGCTCCAATACCTACACTTGACTTTATCGTTCCTCTCCACGTTGTTCCAGCCTCAGTAACACCAAGGTGTAGCGGATAATCTACCTTATTTGATATTAATTTATAACTTTCAATCATCATTACAACATCAGAAGATTTTATAGAAATAACTGTATCATAAAAATTTAAACTTTCTAATATTTCAACATGCCTTAACGCACTTTCAACTAATGCTTCAGCGCATACATGACCATACTTTTCAAGAATATCTTTTTCTAGAGACCCTGAGTTTACACCAATTCTAATGGGAATACCCTTCTCCTTAGCTGCCTCTGCAACTAATTTTATTCTATCTATATTCCCAATATTCCCTGGGTTAATTCTTAATTTAGATATTCCATTCTCGATAGATTTTAACGCCAATCTATAATCAAAATGAATATCTGCCACTAAGGGTATGTGAATTCTTTTCACTATATCTTTAATAGCCTCAGCTGCTAACATATCGGGTACCGCACATCTTACAATGTCACACCCCGCCTTTTCTAACTGAAGAATTTGATTTACCGTGGCCTCTACATCTCTTGTATCAGTGTTAGTCATTGACTGCACTGCTATCTTTGAATCTCCACCTATATATACATTTCCAACTTTTATCTTCTTTGTTTCTCTCACTCTCATAACTTTCATAGCCTCCATAGTCTTTCTCTCTTAGAATTTTATTGGACTGACTATATCCTTAATGACTACTAACACCATTATTGCCATTAAAATCATAAATCCAATATAATTTACAGTTCCAACTTTATTTTCATCTAATTTTTTACCTGATATTATTTCAAATAGAAGCATAAAAATCCATCCTCCGTCCAAAGCTGGAAAAGGTATTATGTTGAATATTCCCAGTTGTACACTTAATAGTGCAGTAAAGAACATTAATTTTGTAAATCCAGCTTGCGCTGCCTTACCTGAAATTTTTATTATGCTTATTGGGCCGCCTACATCATTAGCAGAAACTTGACCCTTAAATAAGCTCCCAAAAAATCCAAAGGTTTGTTTTGCAGTACTAATTGTTTGATTAAATCCATAAATTACAGCTTCTCCAGGGTTCAATTTCTTTTCCACACCAGAAGTAGCTATTCCAATCATGTATCTATTTTCCTTCTCATTTTTAACAGGAGTAATAGAGATTTCTTTCACTTCTGAGTTTCTAACTATTTCAATGTTCATACTTTCCCCTTTGGAAGTATAAATCTCATTTAAAAACTCATCCCATCTATCTATATTAACCTTATTAACCTTAGTAATTTTATCACCAACTTGTATTCCAGCCTTCATGGCTGGACTATTAGGACTTACTTGCCCTATTATAGGTAATATATACCCTTCTGCAGCACCCACAATAGCAAATAAAACCACTGCCAATACTAAATTCATAATCGCGCCAGCAGATACTATACTTAATTTTTGCCATGGAGTTTTATTGTTGAAAGCTCTCGGATCATCGCTTCCTGACTCTTCTCCTTCCATCTTAACATATCCACCAATAGGAAATGCTTTAATTAAATATTCAGTTTCTTTTCCT
>JAJYBA010000135.1 GCA_021779235.1 Bacillota bacterium | reverse complement strand
CCCGATAATAGAAAGCCATCAGTCTATAAAATATCAGATGAAGAGAGAGAGTTTATTAAAAATGTAATGACAACTTTTTATAAAAATAAGACAATTGAAAAATAGATAAGTTGTTAATATTGCAGCAGCGCAGATGATGATTTAATGCTAAATTAGCAATGAAATTGCTTCAGAATATTCTATTATTGAGTATTATAGGTGGGACAATCCCACCTATAATTTTTTAGGGTATATTTCAAGACTTTATTAAAACTTAGCCCTTAATTTATATAATGATTAAATCATTTGCTTTGCAGATGAAACTGTTATCTCTAGCACCCTAGTTAACCATGGGAATTTTTCTTTCATCATATCAAAATCTGAACCTGATTCAAGAAATTTTGCAGTTCCTTCAATATTAAAGCCCGCTCCTGGGTATTGAAAGCCTATAACTTCTTTACTACCTAAAGAGACCTTTACATTGTTATTTTGCTCAACGTTCTCTTGTGTTCTTTGCATTCCTCCTGCAGGTATTAATATCCTGTCATCAGGTGTTGCATTAACATATGAGTTCCAAGTATTTGCTATGTGTGGTTCGATATTATTCCATGATACTATAGTCACCACTCCTTCATGGGATATAACTTGTAGTAATTTTTCATTTAACATTTAAATTCCTCCTTTTAGTCGGAAGCACTGGGTAATTTAACCCATTTGCTCCCGCTCATAAATTACCCGTTAAAGTCCATTTAGGACTTTAACCTCCTCAAATTTAGTTAATATATTATAATCAACTTTTAATGCTTGTCTTATATGTTGATATAAGTAACTTGCATTTAAAGTAGTTATCTAAATAGTCCATATTAATGCCTTAAAAGTCATTGATATGGGTTGAATTATTGGCATTATCTGAATTTACTACTTACTGTTTGTTTAATATAAATAGAGCATAATATTGGTAAGTTACTTGTTAGTTGTTAAACTGTAATGCCAGCCATGAAGCCTTCATAAACTGCATCAAGACCGTTTCTAACGTTTGCCGCATCTCCAATAACTTTAGTAGAGATACCTGTAGCTTTTAAGAAACTCTCTAATTCATTTAGTGGTCTAGAACCGATAGCAACAACGACAGTATTAACCTCCTTAGTTTTATATTGTTTTCCTTTATATTCATATAAAACTGCATCAGATTGAATTTCTGTCACAGAAGAACTAGTATGCATCTCAACTTCGTGGTGCTTTAAGTTTTTCATAAGGACGTTTCTATTGTGATGCACCATACCTTTTAAAATTTCATTTGCAAATTCAATCATTGTTACTTTTGAGCCGTAGCTTGCAATAAATTCCGCTGTTTCTGCAGCAACTAGGCCGCCACCGATAACAACTACATTTTTACCAAAGAACTCTTTTCCAGATAAAACATCATTTGCTGTTACAACATGAGGCTGATGTATTCCATTAATTGGTGGAGTGAAAGGGGTAGCACCAGTTGCAATAATAACTTCATCTGGTTTTTCTGCTTGAACCATATCTACAGTGATATGAGTATTTAGAACTACTTTTACGCCGTATTTATCTAACTTACGCTTTTGCCATGCAAGTAAAGATAATAATTCAGTTTTTCCAGGAGGCATTCCAGCTAAATTCCACTGACCTCCGAGTTTTGCTTGGCCTTCGTAAATTGTTACATCATGTCCTCGTTTGGCTGCCATTAATGCTGCTTCACAGCCAGCAATACCACCACCTACTACAACTACTTTTTTCAAAGCTTCAGCAGGTTTTACCTCAATCTCATCCTCCCTACCAGTGAAAGGATTAACAAGACAACGCACATGCATACCTTTGTGAACACTGCCTACACAACCTTGATTACAACCGATACAATATTGAATATCATCAAGACGTCCTTCTTTTACCTTGTTCAAAAACTGCGGATCAGCAAGTGAGGCTCTAGCCATACCTACAAAATCCGCTTTCCCAGAACGGAGAATGCTTTCTGCTAGGCTTGGGTCGTTGACTCTTCCAGCAAAAATAACTGGGATATTAACAACCTTTTTAATTTCTGCTGCATTACTTAGGTAGCCAGCATGTTCAAGCATATTTGGAGGAACGATATTTTCTGCTGTAATAAAGACTCCCTTTGAACAGCTTATAGCATCAACTCCTGCATTTTCTAAAATAATAGCAATAGCTTTACTTTCTTCTAAGGTAAGACCACCTGGAACAAACTCCTCTGTGGAGATTCTTATCGTAATAGGGAAATCCTTACCTACTTTTTTACGGATATTTTGAATGATTTCTACTACGAAACGGCATCGACCCTGTAATGAACCACCATATTCATCTGTACGCTTATTTGAAGCACAAGATAAAAATTGACTTACAAGAAAGCCATGGCAACCATAAATCTCAACTGCATCGAAACCGGCCTTCTTAAGATTCAAGGCAGTATTTCCAAAAGCTTCAATAAGATCATGAATTTCTTCTATACTTAATTCTCTTGGCAATTCCCGGATACCAAAATCTCTCACTGAAGAAGGTGCTATTAGCTCTCTGCCAAAGATTTCTTTGCGTATTGAACGGCCTCCATGGTTTATTTGAGCAGAAATCTTCCCACCAATTGCATGCACTCGTTTTGTTATTTCACTGTGCTTTTCTATCAATTCTTCTGAGGAAATGTTAAGGCATCTAGTGAAAAGACCGGCTTTGGGCTGTACAACATAATATTCAGTTACAATTAAACCAAAGTTACCTTTTGCCTTTTCTTCTAAATAGCGAATATATTTTTCTGATGGAGATCCATCTTCATTTGCCATTACTGTGGATATAGGTGTAACAATTATTCGGTTTTTTAGCTCTAAGCTTCCGATTTTTGCTGGTTCGAATATTTTTTCATACATTCGGATTACCCCTTTTAATTCAGAATTTAAACTAGAACAAAAATTAGAACGTGTTTTAGTTTATGTTGTAATTATATTTTCTATTAGACTAACTGTCAAGCTTTCTATTTATAAAAAGTGTGATATAATAAAAATTAAAATGGAAAAGAGGAGTGATTACGATTTACTCTAAATCGATTTTAAGCAGACAACAAGTTAAGTCTAATGAAACTCGGCAGAAGCTTTTAAAAGCTGTAGATAAATTAATGAAACAGTATACATATGATTCTCTTACTGTTAGAAATATATGTGATATGGCAAGTGTATCCATTGGTTCTTTTTATCACCATTTCCAGACAAAAGAGAATTTGCTTTCAATATATCTAGCAGAGGATTATTTAGAATTTTCAAAGGAATATTTTACAAAAGAAAAGAATCTGGAGGAATATGATCTTACCCAGAAAATAATAGAAATTTTTAAATCTGTTGCAGTACATTGCTTTGAGAAAGGTTATGAGTTTGTGTCCAGTTTTCAGTCAGTAAAAAATAAGGGATTGCTACCTTCACCTAAGGAAAACTATATGAATACAGCTGTGTTTTCTCCATTTTTCCATCAATCCGTGGAAATTTTAAATCAAGCTAAGCAGGAGAATTTACTAAGTGAAGATGTGGATGTCACAAAAATAGCCTATGATTTATGTGTGCTATGCCATGGGTTTTTGTATAATTGGTGTGTTTCTGAAGGTGAATTAGATTTTGAAGGTCTAATTGATAGAGTTTTTAGAGCTTATTTAAGTACTTTGCTAAACAAGCCCCATTAATTTAAAAGAAGAGGACTCATGTTACAATAATAGTATGATTTAATAGCAAACAAAAATTTCCAATTATTGTTATGTCACCTGAGGACATAGTAATAACTGGAAGTTTTTACTTTCTAGTAGTATGTGTAACCATTGGTTCTGATCCACATATTATTTTAGGTCAAGAAATGCTTGAACCTAAAAGAGATGCTTCAGAAAAGGATGAAGTTGATGTGAATAGGTTGACAAGTATCGACTTTTTTTATTAATGCTAACCTTATGTTAAGTAATAATAAAAGTGAAGTAACCAAAACTAATGTGATTACTTCACTTTATATCCATTTCTTGAATGTATTTTGTGCCCCAAATGTGTATCGCATCAAAAATGGGCTTTAAGCTTAATCCAAAATCCGTAAGTGAGTATTCTACTCTGGGAGGGACTTCTGCATATACTTTTCTAAAAACCAACCCATCTGCCTCTAACTTCCTTAGTTGTTGAGTAAGCATCTTTTCACTTATACCATTTATATCCTTATGCAGTTCAGCAAATCTTTGTGTGCCCAGAAGTAGCAAATTTCTCATAATAAGAACTTTCCATTTATTACCTATAAGATTAACTGTAACTTCTATTGGACATGGAAAGGACATATCCATCTAAATTACCACCTTTTATACTAAAATTCTAATACTTACTTTTAGGTAAGTTCCAAACTAAAAAGTGTGGTCTTGCGAAAAGTTAGCATTGAATATATTATAATGCATATGAAGTCTTGCAGCAAGATTTTGAAATTGAATGTTAAAAATAAAAAATCAAGTTAAATTTAATAAAGTGGGTAAAAGTCTTAAATGTACTTTTACAGGCAGCTAGGGAATTTCAATGAGAGAGTTTAAACTGCCCAGTATTTTTGACTGAAGGAGAGAAACACTATGTTAATAGATGTTACTCAAGGTGTAAAGGTAGGAGTATTAACTTCCAACAAAAATAGATAAAAGAAAGAAGGATTATTATGATAACAAAAAAATTGGAAACTAATCAGTTCCACATTACAATTCCAGCAGGTAAGAGGCTCATAGCTAAAGCGGTGATTTCTCT
>JAJYBA010000134.1 GCA_021779235.1 Bacillota bacterium | reverse complement strand
ATATCTTCATATCATAGCTAGTTTCCTAATAGATTATAGCATGGTATTGGAGGGACATTAACAAAGTTTTAATGGGGATAGTTCCAAGTTTATCCTATACAGAGTTTATACTGGAGTTACTAATTTAATAATGAATTTCTACTTTTGTTTAAAATACATGCAAATGGATATAATTTCTAATAATTTTCAAAAATTTACACCCTGGGCGCTTGTGAAGGCTTGCCTGAGCTTTCTGCTTTCTTAGTCAATTTTATATTATAGTTATTCTTCATTTAAATTTAGTTCCTCCATTAAATCTTCTAAAGGAATAACTTCTTCATTTGAATTTTTATGTTGCTGATATAATTTTTTTTCATCTTCACTTGCTTCATCTTCATCAATTTCCGTCCATTTTTTTTGTAACGCCTTATCCTTTTTTTGCTTTAAATATTCATAAAAATCCAATACTTCTCCTAAAACTCGTGCATCATCTTCTTTATTCAATTTTTCTATTATTTCTTTAGCTAATGGACTCATTTAGTCACTCCCCATTTCAATTTTAAAACAATACATAATTTAACATCTAAATTATCCTTTAAGCTAAAATATTGTTTTCAGTATTTATTTTATATAATAATATTATAGCAAATTGTAATAGTTCCTACACCACTTTTTTAAAGTTAACATATTTATAATTATATTTAACATCAAAACTGTTAAAGTATATTTAAATACACTTCAAAAAAAATCCTCATACTATCATACTTCTCTAATAATTGCAGACTCCACATATTTTTTATTATAGTACTTCGCATATTTACTACTTATTCTACCTATAAATTGTCATAAAGCTCTTTCTCCAGTTTTAATTAATATATGTACATGATTATTCATATCCCTCGGGGGTTTTTATGAGCGGAGCGAATTTGCTAATGGTAGTATTTCTATAATGGTTGTCTTACATTCTCAACAGTTATGCAATTACCCACTAACTCAATTCTGAGTTAGTGGGTAATTATATTAGATGGCAAATTAAACACAAATAACTACCTCAGCTTGCAAAGGACAAAAACTACTAAATTTTTCCGCAGTTCCCCTCCTTGCAATAGCCTGAGTTTCTATTTACCACTCTTGCCTTATTCTCCGTAATGAATTTGCTTTTTTAACTAAACCAATGTATTTCCTATGTTGTTCATTCAGCCTATTAATTGTTAATTCTATTGCATGAGGACTATTTTTCAAAAGAACAGGATATTTATTCTTTAAGTATGTATTTAAAGATTCTTTTTCAAATTGAGTAGGCACAACAGGAGCTGCTGGGATAGTTAATGGTTCATTTCTCTCACATAATTCCTCTGCACTTACAAATGCATATTCTATAAAATTCTGCAATGAAGGGTGGTTTTTATTCAGAGAATATTGACCTAACTCATCTAACTGCACTCTATCAAACCATACGCCTATTATCATGTTTGGATTTCTTTCTTCAGTATCATAAACAATATGAACATGAAGCACCTCTTGTTCTGAAAGTTGCGGTATAGATTTATTATTGTCCCATTTGACATTTGGAACCTTAATTATTTTTCCATCCATACAAATGCATAAATT
The DNA here is from genome assembly GCA_021779235.1 of Bacillota bacterium. Taxonomy (GTDB): domain Bacteria; phylum Bacillota; class Clostridia; order Clostridiales; family Clostridiaceae; genus Clostridium_AD. The sequence continues at coordinate 3,162 of JAJYBA010000134.1, read as the reverse complement.
TAAAAATCCAGCCATATTATCACCAACCTTTTATTATTATCTTTAATTATTACCTGATTCTAAAATTGATAAACCTTTCACGTAAAACTGCAGACTATGCTTACTAAAATTTGCACCCATGGGGTGGTTGCGAAGGCTTGCCTGTGCTTGCTACGCCCTCACTAACTCTCCTTAAAAGGGTAATTCTTCAGTATCATTTTCCAGTTCCTTAGATTCTATCAATCCATCCTTTATTGCTTCTTCCCATGTTATACCATAGGGAAATCTATTTGAAGTATATCCTGCTATGTAGTAAAAGTAATCATCACTTTCTTGATTATCAATATCATAAGTTTCTTTGTTTAATAGTTTTTTCTTCTTTTTCATTTCTCAACAAGCTCCTTTAAATCTATACTAAAGAATTATCCAATAAATGAAGGTTATGCCGTAGCCCTGTGGTCATTTATGAAACAGAATATACCCTATATACAAATGAGCATCAATAGCTACTGCAGCCACTAATGCTCATTCTAAATTCCAACTGATTAATTTGTTATAGATATTTTTCTAAATCACTTATACTATTCAAATCAAATATTTCTGTAGCAATTACATCAATAGTAGTCTGTGGTAATTTCATAATTTTCTCCACATACTCATTTGGAATTTTTTTAAACCTTTTCGTCAATTGCTTAATTAGCATTTCTGCTTTACCTTCTGCCTTACCTTCAGCTTTACCTTCTGCCTTCCCCTCTGCTTTACCTTCCTCTTTTCCCTCTCTTATTCCATCTTCCCTAATCATTCTGCCTATCTCAGTCATAGCAAAAACCTCCTTAAATCTTCTTTTTGAAAATGAATCTCCAAATTTTTCAAATAATGCATACAGTAATGTTAAACATTGAATTTTTTCACTACTCTCTGGTATAGAATCTGCCAGCTCTATACTCTGTAACGATCTTTTACTTCTGCTTTGGTTACTACTCATAAGTGGTATAAAACTTAATGTCAAAATATCTTCTCCAGTAAGGTGTTCTTTTCGTTCAATCTTATTACGTAGCATCTCTAACTTCTTATCACCATTTAAATTTTTCATATAAAATGCTTCTACTTCATATTTTATAGTTCCCGCATCAATATATGTTTCTACACTTTCTATATCTGCTGAATATATAACCACAGTCCTTATTTTCCGCTTTTCCTTATAAAATAGTGATGCATCATAATATAAAAACCTTTTTATATCTTCCTTTTTGTCTGTAGTTTGAAATTCAAAATGAAGATAATTTCCATCTTCTGTATAAAATAAATAATCCATATAATTTGTTTTAATCTCGATATTTTTAATTTCCGTATCTGCTGCTGCAATAATTTTTGCATTAATATCAAAAAACTTCACTGCATTGTCTTTAAAGAACTCCATGGCTTTTTTAAAAACTGCATCTTCAATTTTATTATAATCCATAACACGACCTTCTTTCCACTATTTTATATATAATATTATTTCCCAAAATAGTGAAGTTATGCGAACGTATGTTTTATTTTACTCTTACTTGTTATATTTAACAACAAAAAAACTACTAAATAACTTCAGTAGTTCTCATGGCTGGCTTTCGCCAAGTGTTTTCTATTTAGTTATTTATTTTCTTTTAGCTTAATCTGCACTGAACTAAATACTTCATCACATCAAAGTCGGTCATATCAGGATATGTTTCCTTAATGCCTCTTCTAATTACTTCAAGATGCTCATCAGAAGGTTTATGGAATGTCCTTCTACTTTTATTTGTAATAGTTATAATCTGACTACCTTCGTACTCTCCTAATTTAACAGAATGATTGTACCAATTGTCTCTACGCCCCTCTTGACGTGAAATGTCTTCAAGTTGCTCTCTAGTAATAAGGTACATTCTACCTAGTCCTTTCCCTATGTTTTCAATATCTAAAAATGAAACTCCAGCATTTCCCAAGAGCCGCTTTTGTTACCATAATACATTTTATAAGGGATAATTGTTGGTCTACTGTCTTTTGGTAGTGATTTATCCCTGCAACCTGGATAATCCACTCCATTAAACTTACAATTCCCACCTTCAATGTAGGTGATAAATCTTTCATAAAGCAGGTTAGATCCATAACTAGCATACCAAACATAATCCTTACTTTTCATCAGTGCCCAAGGTTGGTTCTTATAGCTAACTTTAACATTCCTTGAAACATCTTGGTTATACACATAGATATAAGCCTCTTGAACCTCACCATTATCATTAACAACACTAATCAATTTTCTTATATATAAACTGCCTTCTCCCTCAAGCATATCTAAACGGAAAAAAAGTAATGTTAAATAAAGCCTTAGATAGTATCAGGCAAGCTGAGGCTCTAAAGCTAGGATTAAATGAAGATTTGGACTTCAATGATAGCCTAGAGGTTAACTTACGCAGGAAACAATTAGGAAAGCAGGGTCTTAGTAAATATTACAGTGCGTTTCAAAGATTTTTATTTATCAGCGACTTCCATACCTTCTCATTAGATACAATAGACTTTACTGAAGCTGAAATTGATTATATAATAGAAAATTGTATTGCTAATGCGCGTTACTGTAATATTCCTGAGAATGAAGAGAATTTATTTATTATGTCCTCACTTTTAATAGCTATGCTTATCAAAATTTATACCCCTGGGGTGCTTGCGAAGGCTTGCCTGAGCTTGTTACAAATAAATGAACAATATAAACCAGCTTCAATATCCGAAGGAAATGAATTAAAAAATGATAATTCAACAAAAGAGGAAAATAAAAAAATAGAGCTTACATGGGAAGCGCTACTATCTATGATTTCGATGTTCGTTACATTTTGCTTAATACCACTTATACCTATGATGGGTTTTTCAATAATTATTATGTCTGGATTGATAAGTATGCTTTGTTATAGTAATTGGGAAGGTAGTGAAAAACGTTCTAATGATAATTAGAATTTCGGTGCCCCTGAGGCCGTTCAAGAAATTGGAATGTAGTGGAGATTTCTTGTTGCTAATTGCCAAATTTCCAAAATTTACACCCTTGGGTGCTTGTGAAGGCTTGCCTAAGCTTGCTATTATTCAACGTTATATTGCTAGAACATACGCAAAATAAGCACCAATAACTACTCCAGTTACTGATGCTCATTCTAATTCCAACTAATTAATTTACTG
>JAJYBA010000133.1 GCA_021779235.1 Bacillota bacterium | reverse complement strand
AAAGGATATTTTAGAAAAAGAAAATATAGAAAAGCAAAGATTAGAAACTCAGAAAACCAGTGAAGAAAAGAAAAGCGAAATGCTTTTAAAACTATTAGCTCAAGGTGAAGAAAAATTAAACCTAGCTCTTAAAGAGAACTCCTTTGAAAATAGTGAAACAGCTTCCTTTTATTTAATTTCAAGAGAAGCCTTGATGATAATAGAAAAAGAAATAAAGCAGTATGAAGAAACTATGCGTAGCCTTCTAGATAATTTACAAAGGGTAGAAAAACTGCTTGGCGGAAAAGAAATAGATGTTGAGCTTTGGGAAGAACTAAAAGAGAAAAGAGAAGTGGTGCAAAAGCTTCTTGAAGAAAAAACTAAGGCTATAGGTGCTCAAAGTCGTGCCTTAGAGGAAATGGAAAGAAAGCTACAAGAAGTTAAAGCTCTTTTGATAAAGAGGAAAGAAGTAGAGCATAAACTTGGTCTTTTAAGAGAGCTAGACACTTTAATCCAAGGGAATAAGTTTGTAGAATATGTAGCCATGAAGCAGCTTAAATATATCTCCATGGAATCCTCAAAACGGTTAAAGGACATAACAAGAGGACGTTATGCTTTGGAGCTTGATTCTGATGGAGCCTTCATAATGAGGGATGATTTCAATGGCGGCACAAGACGTGAAACCAACACCTTATCCGGTGGAGAAACCTTCTTAACCTCATTATGTCTTGCACTGGCACTATCCTCACAAATTCAACTAAAAGGTAGTGCTCCTCTGGAGTTCTTCTTCCTAGATGAAGGCTTTGGAACTTTAGATACGGACCTTTTAGAAACAGTAATGAACTCACTTGAGAAGCTTCATTCTAGTACACTGTCTGTGGGAATAATAAGTCACGTGGAGGAGCTTAAAAATAGGGTGCCAATAAAACTAATAGTTTCTCCAGCAGAGCAAGGACAGGGTGGTAGTAAGGTGAAACTAGAGTATACTTAGAAGGGGTGCATAGCGTATGAAATTTCTCCTACGTTCCTGCAAATGAGTTTGAAACTGGAAATTTGATTAAGAAATTCTAATCTTTTGCTCACATAAAATTCTCTAACGTTCACATTCGCCGTCCTGGCTCAGGTTCACTAGCTTCCACGTCCTGTGGAAGCTTACGAGAATTTTACATTCGCAAAAGAAGAATTTCTAAATCAAGTTTCAATAGTTTCTTCACTTCATGTTGCAGTAACTGCGGAGAAATTTCATACAATTATGTATATCTATACTCAAGGTATAGGATTTCTCTTATGCCTTAGAAAGGTATCGGAAACAGGAATATAAACAATCTCTTCCCCAAAAAAATCTTTTAGCCGGTAGGCTGCGCGTTTGTTATATATCACAATTAAAAGAATGTTTTTGAAAGTGTGAAATGATTCTTCTTTTATATTAGCGTAGCTATTGAATGGAAGTCTAGTTTCTTTTATCAATAAACGTGTTTAATAACATCATGACATACAAGTCTGATAATATTGGTTATTTAATAAATGTTGTATAAAGTGGCTATAAAAATATGTAGTTACTTTGAAATTATTCCTCAAAAAAGCCCGTCTTAAAGTCTTTTAGCCGATAGGTAGCGCGGGTGCTATATATGAAAATTGAAAGAATGTTTTTGAAAATGTGAAATGATTGTTATTTTTATATTAGCGTAGCTACCGAATGGAAGTCTACTCCCTTTTATCAATAGACATATTTAATATCATCATGAAGCCTATAGGATATGTATATTGAACCGAATAATATTGTTGTCAAAACGCTTAATCATTTCTTACAGTATATGGTATAATTATAGAAGGAACTGTATTATACTTATATTTTAGAATGAATTTAAAAAGAGGTGTATATATATTAGTATTATTATAGCTTTGATTTTAAGTTTTATTATTTGTCTATATTATCTTAAAACTTCAATGAAGGTGAGTTTTAAAGGGACTAAAGTAAGAGTAGCATTAATTCTAATGATAATTGGAGTTCTCTATTTATCAATAGAACTTTTCTACCCAAGAGATTTTATGGTTTCAGGTAGTACTGTCGAAAGCACTAATTCTTGTAGTTTAGAAAAATCAGAAGAGAATAACCTTTATTATATTTCTGTTACTCAACATCAAAACGGCAATAAAGAAACAATAACAAAATTAGAATGTACTAAAAAACAATATGATGTTATAGATACCAAAGATCAATATGATGGCATGAATGATCCAAAAATATATTATACATTTTATAGGGTGAATTTTTTTAATAGGAGAACAGGTAAAATTTTAGAATTGGACAACAAGCCCTTATTACATGGTATTGGAGCTTCTTATATAGTTGACTAATCCATAGATTAAATTACTAGAAACAAAATGGAGGACAAGATTATGAAATTATTTTTATATTATTTTTTAATTATAAATTTATACGGTATTTTTGTGATGTATTCAGATAAGAATAAATCGAAAAAGGGAAAATGGAGGACTCCAGAAAACACTCTTTTCACTATTGCCATTGCTTTTGGTGCGCTGGGTATATTTATAGGTATGAGATTATTTAGGCATAAAACCAAACATAATAAATTTGTAATAGGGATACCCTTAATACTTATAGTTCAAGTGTTTATATTTTTTAAATACATTTATAAGTTACTGTAAGTTCCATAATTTATTAATTGAAGTTTTTATCCTTTTGAAGGTATAATAAAGGTAAGATTATACAACGGTATATTATAGATTGAAATGGATAAGATACTTATTGTAATTTTGAAAGGTGGCAATAGTATGGAGAATAAGATGTTTGAATTAATGGAGAAGATGTATATTGAGTTTTCTTCATTTAAAACTGATATAACTACTGAAGTTAAAGGTATAAGACAGGATTTAAATAGTGTAAAAGAGGACGTAAAAGGATTAAAAGAAGATGTAAAAAGCCTGAATGTTAAAGTTGATAAAAATACTATGTTATTAGAGAATTTGACAGTTAAAGTTGAAACTATAGCAGAAGTACAAAAGTCAAATATGGAGCAGAATGAAAAGGCTCATAATGAAACGGTAAAAATCTTAAATGAAAAAATTGAAGTTGTAGAATTGGCTATAAAAGACACTTCAAATGATCGTAAAGAAATACAAGAAAATCTAGAGCCTCTTTGTGAAGACATGATTGTAGTTAAAAGTGTTGTAAAGATTATTTCAAATGATATTGTAGATTTAAGTGATAAAATTGAATTTATTGGGTTGAAAGAGTTTGATAATGAGCGTGAACTCTTCATGATTAAAAAGAAACTAACTCAATAATAAAGGATTCATTTAGAGCTAGGGATATATTCTTAAGAACTACATGAATTCTTTTTTATCTTCAAACTGTGCATAATTATTCAGAGAGAACTAATAAAGTTTCATAAAAATTGTATATATTAACATTGTATGGCTTGTACGGTGTATAATTATAAAAAGTTATCCTCTTTCGGTGGATAACTTTCTTTGAATTGTGGATAAATTTTTAATTATCTGAAAATATCTTATAATACAACGCATCCTTTCTATCTTCCTTCAATCTAAAATTCCGACGAACTTTAGTTACTTCGTCAGGACAAATATCAGCAATAACCAGACCTTCCTCCATATATAAACTGCTGATTATATTTCCTAGTGGATCTATAATCATGGAATCCCCACTGTAGTTTAGCCCATTTCCTTCGCCAACTCGGTTTATTCCAGCAATATAGCATTGATTTTCTATAGCTCTTGCTTTTAGAAGGGTAATCCAGTGTTCACGGCGCTCTATTGGCCAGTTAGCTGCAACGGTTATTAGGCCAGCGGTCTTTGAAGCTATCTGAAATATTTCTGGGAAGCGTAAATCGTAACAGATAAAAGGGGCAATAGTAAAATCAAAAGCACTGAAGAGTTTAATCTCATTTCCGCTTTCATAAAACATAGTTTCTGTTCCAAAGGAAAAAGGGTGGATTTTAGTGTAATTTACAAGTTCTGCATCTTGAGAAACGCCTCGATGCATCACTGGAGGCGACACTACAGAGTATTTATTTTTACTATTAGAAATGCCTTCAACATATCCAAAGCCTATGAAAATATTAAATTTAGAGCTGCTTTCTTTAAAAAACTCTAGGGTTTCATTATTGTTCTCTCCTATAAAAGAAGTATTCATAGAAAAGCCCGTTAAAGTCATTTCAGGGAATAGTATCATATCCACCTTTTCAGTAACTGCATGTTTTATAAATTGCAAAGCGGTTTCTTTATTCTTATTTTTATCTTCCCAAGCAACATCTAATTGGGCTAGTGCTAATCTCATGTGTCATCAACTCCTCCATAATTATTAATTCTTCACTAATAATATCTTTCTATATTACATATTATATCAGAGTAAGGTTGGAATGCGTAAAGCTTGATAAAAACTTATTGGAATAATAATACATTATAAACTATAATATTAAATTAGAGAGATTTTTAGTTGTCGACTGAAGAAGGTGGTGACCTATGTTAAAAGATTTAAAACAACTTGTATCAAGGGCTATTGATGATGATATTACTGCCTTGGCAGCTCAGCTTGCTTATAATTTATTGTTATCATTTTTGCCTTTTCTATTGCTGCTACTTACAATGTTAGGCTATAGTGATTTACAAAGTAAGGATGTGCTTATATATCTACGCCAAATTATGCCAAAGAGTGCATTTGATTTAATTTATACCACGGTTATTGATATAGTGGATTCAAGAAATGGGAATTTACTATCATTGAGTATATTAGGTG
>JAJYBA010000132.1 GCA_021779235.1 Bacillota bacterium | reverse complement strand
AATGGACAATCTATAGTTGAGGATAACTGTATCATAAGTAAGCTCATAAAAGGTTCTTATTGGAAGTCCATAAGTATATGTGATATAATTAGAAGTCTAGTGACCATTTTGTAAAGTATGTGCTCGTTGTAGATCTGGGCATTTTAACTCAAATACTGTACAAGATGGAGTTTAATTAAAGGAGAAAAAGGATTGTTTGATATAAAGTTTTTGAAATTCGTATTAGTAGGAATAATAAATACTATATTCGGCACCGCAATAATGTTTTTGCTGTATAACTTAGCTAACTTCGGCTATTGGGGTTCTTCTGCTGTATCCTATATATTAGCAAGTATACTAAGTTTTTTACTTAATAAAAATTTCACTTTTAGAAACAGTGAATCTACTGTAAAAACAGCATTAAGATTTACTGTGAATATTGCTGTTTGTTATTTAATAGCATATAGTATTTCAAAACCAATTGTAAAAGCTATACTTTTGAATACTTCCTTATCAAAGAGTATAGTTGAACAGGTTTCTATGCTGTTAGGAATGGCTCTGTTTACTATGCTGAACTATGTAGGGCAGAGGTTTTTTGCGTTCAAGGGAAAATAATTTAAGGCTGCCTGAGTAGGCAGCCTTTTGTGATTTTTATAAAATTGAAATTTCTCTTTTGATTATTCTCTATGGAGGCTTGCCATCACTTTGGTCAAAAGCCCATGACTTCTGCTTTACTTAATAAAGAGATCTTTACTGCTCTCAATTTCATCTGCAACAATATATCTTGGCCTACATTTAACCTCTTCATATATTCTGGCAATATAGGTGCCTATAACTCCAAGACTTATCATTAAGCAGCTTCCAATAAGGAGAAGTAGCAGAATAACTGTTGTGAAGCCACTCAAAGCCATACCCGAAAGCTTCATGTACAAAGTCTGGATTCCAAGTACCAGCGCTCCAATAAGAAAAAACACTCCCATAAAAGTAACTAATTGAAGCGGAAATGAGGAAAAGGAAGTAATGGCTTTAACTGCAAGGGTAAAGAGATTAAAAAGAGACCACTTCGAGACTCCTTTTGTTCGCATTCCTACATTGAAGGGGATACTTATCCGATTATACCCAACCCAAGCTGACATTCCTCTGAAGAAGGTACCTCTTTCATTCATGCTTCGCCATGCTAGTATAACTTTTTTATCTAGTAGCTTGAAATCTGAAGCCTGCTGCATATTAAATCCTGAAAGCTTGCTCAGTGTTTGATAAAATAAACTAGCTCCGACTTTGTTAATCATGCTCTCATTTCCACGTAAGGCCTTAACGCCTTCCACAACCTCATATCCCTCATCCTTCCAAAGCCGAATCATCTCAGGTATTAAGGTGGGTGGGTGCTGTAGATCAGCGTCCATAATTATACAGGCATCTCCCTCTACAGCTTCCAGGCCAGCACAAAGTGCTGCCTCCTTACCAAAATTCCTGCTAAGCCTCAAGGCTTTGATACATGGAATTTCTTCAGAAAGCATTTTAAGTCTAAGCCATGTGCTGTCAGTTGAGCCATCATCAACTAGCAAAATCATATATTCCATACCTGTCTCAGCTAAACACTTTCTTATAACACTGATATTTTCACAAATCTGGCTTTCTTCGTTGTACACCGGGATAAGAACTGTGATAAATGATTTAGCCATTGCTATTTAACCCCCTTTCTCAGATGTTTAATTGTTGAAACCATGATGCCTGACTTTTTTACGAAAAGGAAAATTAGTATCAAAGCGGATAATAGGGTAATCATAAGGCCCATAAAAAGTTTTTCTGGAAAAAACCACAGCTTTATCTTATGTGAGCCTTTTAACAGTTCAAAGCTGAGCAAACTATCATCCACAGCCTGTGTTTTGACCTCCACATTATCCACTTTCACGTGCCATCCCTTATCAAAAGGTATGGACATTACCATAAGGCCATCACTTGCTACTTTCACCTGACCAAGGATGCTGGTATCCGTAAAATTTTCTATGGTCATTGAATTTTTGCGGATAAGAGACATTGCTTGTTCAAAGGCTGGTATATTCAAACTGTAGGAATATACTTCAAAACTACCTGTTTCGCTACTTGACTTATCAAAATTAATTTGCAGCTCTGCAGAAGATCCCGCCTTGCAAAATCCAAGATTTATGATAGTGGAGTGCTTTGAATTAAATTCAACCTTTTTGCCATTGACTGTAACAAATCCACTGCCTTTCATATCAGTGGGCGCCTTATAGTAAAGGTAGACTTGCCCTCCTTTATCTATTGGAAAATCAATACGTGCTGTAGAGGTGTCATCCTTATTAGCACGCTTAAAGTTGTAGTACTGTGTGCCCTCACCGCTAAAGTCAAGATTATTCTGAGTTCCTTGCTTTTGGTCAAAAGGAATTAGTACATTCGGTACGCCACAAATAGCTTCTAAAAGAAGATTCTGAGTTTCAAGTGGATTGGACCCAGAGCTACTTTTGAATTTCTTTACCTCATAATTTGATTGAAAGCCCAGTGGTAAAACATAAGGGTTTGTATAAATCTTTAATTTATCGTTGGTTGCAGTTTGTTTATACAATTTTTCCTCAATGGCTACGTTCCGATAAATCAGATATTTGATGCCGAGAAGAGAATCCAGTATTGCTGTGGAACCCTCGTATTTATAGCTGTTAATACCGTTGCTAGAGTACCCGAGGTTCTCAAGCATTTTTACAGGCTTCTCGGAGATAGTAGAAGAAAAAATCGATAGACCAGGATAGTTATATAATGCAGGATCATTAGTGGTTGTGGCTGGCAGAATTTCCAAACGATAAAAGCCTTTATCCTTCTCTGCAATACTAGAAAGCTCATGACGAATTTGAGAAACTTCCTTACCACTTGCATAGTTGTTTCGACTTGAGTAGCCTTCACTGGAATCAATTTTAACACTTGTGACAATGGTATTAGTTACTATCTCAGCAGTCAATACAAGAAATATAATTAGAGCTTTGTAGGATGGCTGGATATTATAAGAGCGGTCAATGGTAAAGGCCACTGCATATAAAATAATAAAAGCTGCGCTGATATATATGGTGTAAAAATCAAGTGATAAATTATCAAATTTTTGTGAGATTAGAATAATACCAAGAATTGATAGGCAAATATTACCTATCTGTTTACCACTAAATTCATGAAGCCTTTTAAAAGCTTCATAGCTCATGGATAATACGAGAAAAATGTAAACAAAGGAAAATCTATATGGAAGCTGGTTAGGGTAATGAAAACCATGCCAAATAAAATTTAGAGCATTAATATTGAAACTTAGGATTAAAAGCAGAAGAAGAGCAAGGTTCCATAACTTCTCCTTCAGTGGAATACTTTTGCATAAAAAATAGATTGGAAGGAGTATTAACACAACAATTCCACAATACATATTAGGTGCACCTTCGCGGATAGAAGGTGATATAGCTGTAAAATGTCTGGTTATGTAATCAAATAAATCAAAATAGTTAGTCAGTGTCTTTGGGAATATATCACCCGCTGCTGAGGTGGATTTTAATTGAAAAAAGGTTGGTAGCAGAAGTATAGCTGATAACCCAGCGGACAGCAGTGAAAATCCGGCAAATTGACCTGTCCTTTTTATTAGCATGGATGGTTTTTTAAAATCATGATACTTAAAGAAACAAACTGGATAATAAAGTATGAGAAAAAAACAAATAAAAAAAGCCATATAAAAATTAGATAGAAGGGCAAGGGTAAGTGTAATGCAGAAAAAGAAACCTTTACCTTCCCGTATTAAGCTTACAAGGCCGAGTATAATCAAGGGTAGAAGATACATAGTATCCATCCACATAATATTCCAGGAAAAAGCAAGCACAAAACCAGACAGTGCATAAAGTACGGAGAAACCTACTGTAACCAAATTTTTTTCGCCATGTACACCCTTTAGGTAAAAGGCAAAACAGGATCCAGCTAGACCTACCTTTATAAGCGTAAGCACAAGTATTACTTCGGTCAAATAGTCTACAGGAAATAAAATGGTTATAAGGTTTAAAGGGCTGGCCAGATAATAGGCAAATAACGGCAAGTAATTAACCCCAAGGCCGCCTGACCAGGAGTAAAGCAAGCTTGAAGATGACCTGAGCTTGTCCTGCAAATCTGCGATAAAGGGAGCATACTGATGATATAAGTCTACTATTAATAAACTCCGATTACCAAAGGGGAAAATTCCTACAGCTATATAGGCGATTTCAAGGATAAAGGCAGGCAGAAAAAATGCTAACAAGATTACACGATGCCTTTTCATATATATACCAAACTTTCTTATAATGTGAGTTTTATCTTTCAAGAATAATGCCTCCTTTATTAAGCTATATAAATTATAAATAGTATATGTTAACATTTCATTTTTATGTGATTTTATATAAAAATTAAAATGGCCTTTGAACTCAAAATTAAATTGAATTGAAAAACAAACTATGGTTATTGTATCAAAATTTAACATGTTTGAGAAGAGGAAAAAGGAGTTTCTGTTAAGAGGGGTAGGGTTATGAAAATATTATATTTTACAGTCACAGGGTAAAAGACGATATGTACATCTGCTTGATTACGAGAATTATTTTGTTGAATTTTTTTAGCTCCCTCTTAAATCCGAAATAAAATACGTATTTTTATGTAAAGTTGGTTTAAATTCTAACTATTTTCATTTGATTAATGCGGGGAGTGACAGCAATGAAAAAGGATAAATGTAAGACGGGTAATAACTTTTGTATTCATTTCGTAGGAGACATATTTAGTAAGGAGCAGATAAATAGGTGTTATAAATATTGTTCTTGCTGTGAAGTT